>CACZSG010000184.1 GCA_902783665.1 uncultured Lachnospiraceae bacterium
GATGCCAAGAAGAAAGTGGATGATGTGATCACTGCCGCCGGAACAGCCAAGACTGTGGCAGACACCCTGGTAAAAGGAACGGAAAACAAGGGAGCCGCCTCCATTGCCAACGGACTTCTCTCCGCATACGACGGAAAAGCGGGCGAACTGGAAAGTGCCAGCCAGACGATCGCCAACAGTATGGCCGTTGAGTCAGCAGTCGCTGAACAGCTGACCACGCTTTCCACAGGCCTGACAGCCCTGACCGGCATTGCACAGACTCTTGGCGCGCCGGAAACACAGCAGGCCATTGCCGCCATTCAGCAGCTTCCTACGGCGTTAAGTGCGGTTTCCGGACTCGGAAGCATTCTTAATGCGGACACAGTTGCCGCTTTGTCAGGGCTGCAGAGCCTGTTCAGCGCGGATACACTGACGAGCCTTCAGACCGTGCAGGCAGCGCTGACGGAAGATACCCTGACGGCGCTGGGCAATGTCCAGACAGCCCTTACGCCGGAAGCCCTGCAGGCCATGAGCGCCCTTTCCGGAGCACTGAACGAAAACACCATGAAGGCAATGACCACACTGAGCGGCCTGCTTTCGGATGAGACTCTGGGACAGAACATTACAAAACTGACGGCGCTTTTGACCGAGACCACCATCACGGCCATGAAGACACTGGATACAGCCATTACCGACGAGACCATGACAGCCATGAAGACTGCCGCCGCACTGATGACACAGCAGCTGATGTCCGATATCCAGAAGCTTTCCTCCATGGACCTCGAAAAGACAATGCAGGGCCTGGGAACCAGCATCAGTCAGCTGAAGCTTGGGGCTGATGCACTGGCAGCCGGTATTGCCCAGGTGATGGACGGCAATGTACAGCTGGCTAAAGGAACTTCCCAGCTTGCAGGAAAGACCTCCCAGCTGCCCTCAGCTGCGGGCAAGCTTACAGACGGTGCAGGCCAGCTGAAGGACAACAACGGGAAACTGCTTGAAGGTGCGGACCAGCTGGATCAGGGCGGAGAAAAGCTTGAATCCGGCGCGGACCAGCTTTCCGGAAACAGCAGGGCATTAAGAGACGGTTCTAGGAAACTCTCCCGCGGCGCCAATGAACTGAAGAACGGCACCGGTGAACTGAAGACCGGCGGCGAGACCCTGGCCGAGGGCATCGAGACCCTGGCCGAGGGAAGCCAGAAGGTGAAGGACGGCACCGAGGAACTGGCGGAAGCCGGCACCGAGCTGGAAAGCGGCGTGGAAGAACTGTACGAAGGCTCCACGGAACTCCGTGACGGTATTGAAGAATACGAGTCCGAAGGAATTGACAAGCTGGTGGATCTGGTAGACAAAGATCTGCAGTCCTTCATCGACCGCCTGGATCTGCTGCGGGAAGCAGGAGATTCCTACCAGTCCTACTCCGGACTGGCCGACGGACAGAGCGGCAGCGTGAAATTCCTGATCGAGACGGGGAGCATAAAGGCCGATTAACGGATATTCTCCGTACCAGATTTTGGACAACAGATTTTGATACCTGATTTTTCGTTAACCGTTATTTTAAGCAGAAAAGAAGATCTGAAGATACAATCTCTTTCAGATCTTCTTTTTTATCTGTCACATTTTTTTATTTCAAGAGAGTTGCAGGTTATTCCTGCAGACCTTCTTCATTGATACTTTGAAGCTTGTTTAACCCTAATAGTTAGAAGAATATAACTTTGATGATAATATGTCAAATGAATCAAGGCTATTCCATGTAATTAATACTAAATACCACCGTCAATAGACATCTTGCAGATCGAAAATGTGGTAGTGCTGTTTTTTTCTCAAAACCTTGCCTGAAAGGCATAATGAAACGCAACCAACAATTGAGAAAGCTCTTGTTTACAGTAATTTCCGAATGGTCTATAGTTGTAATGGAATGACCAACTGAAATGGAATACAGAAACAGGGTTTAAGATTAATGGCGTACAGTGAACTGATCAAGAAAAGTGAAAAAATACGGATGTATCTCCGTTCGTTCTATGTATATGGATTCCGGCATCGTGACGATTTCACCCAGAAGAGCGCCCGGAGCTATGACAATGAGCGGCGCAGAGTGGACAGCTGGCTGGGAGAATATATGTCATTCGGGCAGGACAGAAACGGCAGGAGAGTATTTCTGTCTGTGAACAGTCGTGATATAACAGTGAATCCGCTGTACAATGCATTCAGGGCAAAGAGTTTTACTGACAGGGATATCACTCTGCATTTCCATATAATGGATATCCTGAGGGACTCTGAGGGAATGAACCTTAATGACATTCTCAATGAACTGTCTGGCAGGCTGGTAGAGTTTGATTCGCCGGATATACCTGATGAATCTACCGTCAGAAGGAAACTGAAAGAATATGAGGAGCTTGGACTTGTCAGGTCCGAAAAGACAGGACGTGAGAAGCTTTACAGCCTGAGCAAGGATGAGCCGGACCTTGCCAGCTGGGACGCAGCTGCAGCATTCTTTTCGGAAAGTGGTGTCCTTGGTGTTCTTGGATCTTTTATTATGGACCGGATCCCCGGCAGGTTCCGGCAGTTCCGCTTTAAGCATCATTACATACTTAACGCCCTTGACAGTGAGATTCTAAGCAGGATACTTCCGGCAATATCCGAAAAAAGGCTGATCACAGTCGACTCCGGAAAAAGCAGGTGGACAGCACTTCCGCTTAAGCTTTATGTCGGCACACAGACCGGCAGACAGTATGTTCTGTTATACAACCCTGCAAATCAGAAATTCTCTCTCCGCAGAACCGATCTGATGGATACTGTCAAGGTGGGAGACAGAATTGACTGTCCGGAAGGCCTGGATGAAAGACTTGAGGAATTCTGCTCACATATATGGGGTGTCAACATCAATAATGCGTCGAAACTGGATCATATCGAGATGACCATATATGCAGGAGAGGATGAACCGTTTATTCCACAAAGACTCAAACGTGAAAAACGCTGCGGAACCGTGACACAGATCGATGCTACGCACTGGCTTTTTTCTGCAGATGTATACTATGCCATCGAGATGCTGCCGTGGCTCAGGACTTTTACCGGAAGGATCACTGACCTCAGGTGTTCTGACGAATCTGTGACAGAACGCTTCTGGAATGACTTCCAGGAACTTGACAGGATTTACGGAGGTGATGGCGATGCTGTTTCATGAGATCTATGGCAGTTATTATGCAGCTGTTGCCGCAATTCTGAGAGATGCAGTGCGGGGTACACTCACGGAAAAGAAGATGTATGAACATATCCGGGAGCATGCGTTCGGAGAGAGTCAGATGGTGATCCCCGACGGAATGAAGGGGGAGAAGTGGAGGCTTATACACAAAGACGGGATCACACCGATTCAGAAGGAGCCGTACAGGCCGCTGACATTACTGGAAAAAAGATGGATGAAGGCCGTGCTGCTTGATCCGAGAATCCGTCTGTTCGATCCCGATGTAAGCGGGCTGCAGGATGTGGATCCGCTTTTCACACCTGATATGGTGATCTTCTATGACCGGTATCAAGATGGAGATGATTACTCGGATCCGGATTATATTCGTAATTTCAGGACGATCGTTCAGGCGCTGAGGGATGGCAGGGACATCAGCGTGACATACCAGACAAAGAGTAATTCCGAACGAAAGGTCAGGGTCTCGCCTTATTATCTTGAGTACTCAGAGAAGGATGACAGGTTCAGGCTTATTGCAGGAGGATGGAAACGCAGACTGACTCTCAACTTAGCGAAGATCATCAGCTGCGAGGTCGTGGAGCATACAGGCGAAATGATGCCTTTGAAAAAACCGGAAACTTCCTCTGTTACTTTTGAACTTGAAGACCGACGGAATGCCCTGGAACGGGTCCTTCTCCATTTCTCTCATCTGGAGAAGGAAACCGTCCAGCTGGAAGATGACAGGTATCTTGTAACTCTCAGATATGACAGGCAGGATGAGACGGAGATGCTGATCCGCATCCTCTCCTTCGGACCGATGATCAAAGTGACAGAGCCGGACAGCTTTGTCGACCAAATCCGGGAACGCATTGAGAAACAGAAAGAATTCGCATTTTTCAGGTAAATAATATGATGTTACATATGAATGAGTATGCTGAACTTGTTATGCTTGTCGGTATCCCCGGCAGCGGAAAGAGCACCTTTTCAGGTAAATTTGAAGAACAAGGTTTTCAGATCCATTCATCGGATCTGATCCGCAGGGAACTTTACGGCAGTGAGGAGATCCAGGGGAAAGCTTATGAAGTGTTTGATCTGCTCACGCAAAGAGTAAGGAACGATCTCAAGGCCGGAAAATCGAGCCTGATCGATGCGACGAACCTCTCGAGAAAGCGACGGACGGCCATGCTTAACTCTCTTTCCCGGTATGCTGCCAGAAAGACCTGTATAGTAACTCTGGCGACTCCGTCAGTCTGCATGGAGCGCAACGCGGCCAGGAACAGAATGGTTCCTCCTGAGACAATCTACAAGATGGTGTGTTCCTTTGAAACCCCTTATTATTACGAGGGCTGGGATGCTATAAAGGTGGCTTTCGCAGGAGCGCCATATGTGTTCCCGCGTGAACAGGCAGCTGACTTCTCACAGGATAATCCATACCACACCCTTACGGTGGGAGAGCATATGGATGCAGCACGTGATTACTGTATTGAACACGGCTTTCCTGAAGCAGTATGTGAAGCAGCCTGGTACCATGATATCGGGAAGCTGTATACCAAAAGGTTTGTCAACTCCCGTGGCGAGCCGACAGAGACGGCTCACTTCTATGGCCATGAGAACTATAGCGCATATATGTATCTGTGCGAGAAGACCGGAGGAAGTTCTCCGGCTGATTCATTGGAAGACACTTTGTATATTGCAAATCTCATCAACTGGCATATGAAGCCGCTTAACAGCTGGCAGCATTCACCGTCACGTGAGGAGAAGGACAGAATGCTGCTGGGAGAGACAATGTACAGAGACATAATGCTTCTGAACCAGGCAGACAGGGATGCCCACTGACGAATGAAAGAGTGAGAAAGGAAAAGGCTTCTACAAGCAGCCCAAGTCCGGAAAAGAATTTACTTCTGATGAACTGATCGCTCACTGGGAGAGCCTGGTAGACAAGTATCCGATCATTTCCATTGAGGATGGACTGGATGAAGAAGACTGGGAAGGCTGGCAGCGGATGACACAGAAGATTGGTCAAAAAGTCCAGCTGGTAGGCGATGATCTGTTCGTCACAAACACGGAACGCCTTGCGAAGGGCATTTCCCTTGGAGCCGCCAACTCTATTCTGATTAAGCTCAATCAGATCGGTTCTGTATCTGAAACGCTGGAAGCCATCAAGATGGCTCACAATGCAGGCTACACAGCGATTTCCTCCCATCGTTCCGGTGAGACGGCAGATACAACCATCGCAGATCTGGCGGTTGCATTAAATACCTGCCAGATCAAGACAGGTGCTCCCAGCAGAAGCGAGCGAGTCGCAAAGTACAATCAACTTCTCCGGATTGAGGAACAGCTGGGTGCATCCGCTGTGTATCCGCAGATGGAAGCTTTTCATGTAAAATAAACCTGTACCCGAATGGAAAGCTGCGCCGCAGATAAACGGCGGGGCATGCTGTAATGGAAAGAACGGGGCCGTGAAGCAAAGGAATGGAATCATTCCGGGCTTCACGGCCTTAATTTTTTCATAAATGAAAAGCACCCCATTTTCTGCAACAGTTCGCAACTTTTTTGCCGTGAAGAAAGCATGAGGTTCTGTTACATTATCATTGTCAATTGAAAAGCGCTTACAGCAATTTCATACTCGAAACCACAATTAATAAATCTCATTTTTCGAACAGAAAGCGCTTTGGAAGACACAGGTTCGGCCGGAAGGCCAAAGGCACATACAGCAGAGTTCATACGATCTTAAGTACTTGCAGGTTCGATTCCTGCTCGGAGGCGTGGCGCCTGTGCCTTGTATCCTGCCCATGCAGTCAAAGACTGCATGGGCAGGGGACCTGAAATCACAGGAAAGGAGAAGTGAACAAATATGCTGAAATTCCTGAATTTTCTTAAAAGAGAAGCAAATATGACTCACACAGAGAACGGAGCCGTGACTCTGAGGAGCACTTCTTCAGAATGTCTGGACCTGTTCGCTGTGATCGGCGCACTTCGCAGCGCGGATGAGAATGACATCCGTGAGCGCTTCATGCATGCATATGCGGAAGACCCGGATCTGGCTATGAAAATTCTCTTCTACGCCCGTGATATCCGTGGCGGCCTCGGAGAACGCCGGGTGTTTCGCACCCTTATTGCATGGCTTGCGGAAAATGAGAAAGCCTCGCTGGTGCGCAACCTTAAGTATGTTGCAGAGTATGGCCGCTGGGATGACATGCTGATACTGCTGGATACTCCTGCAGAGCAAGAAGCAGTATCTGTACTGCATGAACAGCTTAAGGCTGATATGGAAGCATTGAAGAGAGGCGAAGCAGTCTCGCCCCTTGGCAAGTGGCTTCCATCCGTGAATGCGTCGAATATGGAGGCAGTGCGTCAGGCGAAAAGACTGGCGAAGGCCTTTCATATGAAGGAAGCTTACTATCGCAAAACAGTTTCCGCTCTTCGCAGAAAAATCCACATCCTTGAAAACAACCTTCGCGAGGCTGATTACAGCTTCGACTACGCAAAGCAGCCCTCAAAGGCTATGTTCCGCTATCGTAAGGCTTTCATGAGAAATGACAATGAGCGGTACAGAGCATATATGGAAAGCGTTTCCGCAGGCGGGGCGGTACTCCATACAGGCACACTGATGCCGTATGAGATCGTGACAAAAGCTTATAGAGCAGATGAAAAAGAGCGGAGATTTCTGGATGTGACCTGGAATGCGCTTGAAGATTTTACAGGCGACGAGAACGCGCTTGTAGTGGCTGACGGTTCAGGCTCGATGTACGGTGGCGGAAACCCTCTTCCTGCAGCCGTTGCGCAGTCTCTGGCAATCTACTTCGCGGAGAGGAACCACGGCGCGTTTCGCGGCCACTTCATCACATTTTCCATGACTCCCCGGCTTGTAGAGATCAAGGGCAGAGATATCACGGAAAAGGTGCGGTACTGCCGATCGTTCAACGAGTGCGCGAATACTGACCTGAAGGCTGTCTTCGAACTGATCCTCAGCACTGCGCTGAGAAACCGTGTGAGCCAGGAGGAGCTTCTGCATACACTGTATATTGTTTCCGACATGGAGTTTGACAGCTGTGCCAAAAATGCAGACATCACTAACTATGAGTATGCCAGGAAACTGTACAGTAAGTATGGCTACAGGCTGCCAAGGGTCGTATTCTGGAATGTACAGTCAAGAAACAGACATCAGCCGGCTAGAAGAAATGAACAGGGTGTCGCTCTGGTATCTGGCTTCACTGCTCGTATTTTCTCACAGGTTATGAGCGGCGAGATGGACCCGTATAGAAATATGCTGAATGTGGTTTGCAGTGAAAGATATGAGCAGATTCTGGCAGCATAAAGATACTGAGTTATAAGATTGAAGTCAAAAATGCAGCACCTTGGATCTCGCCAAGGTGCTGTCTGCGTTAATCGGCTCCATA
>CACZSG010000185.1 GCA_902783665.1 uncultured Lachnospiraceae bacterium
AAAAGAGCAGGTGATCTGCGGATATCATACACTGATCGACTGGGAGAAGACCTCTTCTGAAAAGGTCATGGCGCTGATCGAGGTGCGGGTGACCCCGCAGAGAGGCCAGGGCTTTGACAATATCGCGGAACGCATCTACAACTATCCGGAGGTACAGTCGGTCTACCTGATGAGCGGAGCCTATGACCTGCTTGTCATCCTGCAGGGAAAGACACTGCGCGAAGTTTCTTCCTTTGTTTCAAACAAACTGTCCACACTGGATACGGTGCTGTCCACCGCCACACATTTCATTCTGAAGAAATATAAGGAAAACGGCACCATTCTCGGCAAGAAGGTTAAAGACGAAAGAGAGATGATGAACTGATGAGGGAACCGCTTTCACAGAAAATACAGACCATCAAGCCCTCCGGCATCCGGAAGTTTTTTGACATCGCCGCCGAGATGGAAGAGGTGATCTCTCTTGGCGTGGGCGAGCCGGATTTCGATACGCCCTGGCACATCCGTGACGAGGGCATCTATTCCCTGGAGAAGGGCCGCACATTCTACACCTCCAACTCAGGCCTGAAGGAGCTGAGGGAGGAGATCTGCCGGTATCTGAAGCGCCGCTGCCATCTGGACTACGATCCGATCCGCGAGACGCTGGTGACCGTGGGCGGAAGCGAAGCCATCGACATTGCCATGCGGGCCATGCTGGACCCCGGCGATGAAGTGCTGGTCCCCGAACCCAGCTATGTCTCCTACAATCCGTGTGTCATTCTGGCCGACGGCGTGCCGGTGACTATCGAGCTGAAGGAGGAGAACGAGTTCCGCCTTACACCGGAACAGATCCTGGAAAAGCTGACAGACAGGACCAAGATCCTGGTGCTGCCCTATCCCAACAACCCCACCGGAGCAGTGATGCGGCGGGAAGACCTGGAGGCGGTGGCAAAGGTGGTCATCGAACACGATCTGTACGTGCTTTCCGACGAGATCTACTCAGAGCTGACATACGGGGAATCCCATGTTTCGATCGCGAGCATTCCGGGCATGAAGGAGCGGACCATTACCATCAACGGATTTTCCAAGGCCTTTGCCATGACCGGCTGGCGTCTGGGATATGCCTGCGGGCCGGAGGTCATTGTAAAGCAGATGACCAAGATCCATCAGTTCGCCATCATGTGCGCGCCGACCACCAGCCAGTACGCGGCTGTGGAAGCGCTGCGCCACGGGGACGAGGATGTACAGATGATGCGCGAGGCCTATAACCAGCGCAGGCGTTATCTGATGCACGCCTTCCAGGAGATGGGCCTGAAGTGCTTCGAACCCTTCGGAGCCTTCTATGTATTTCCCTGCATCAAGGAGTTCGGCATGACTTCGGAAGCCTTTGCCATGCGCCTGCTGGAGGAGGAACACGTGGCCGTGGTTCCCGGTACCGCCTTCGGTGACTGCGGGGAGGGGTTCCTGCGGATTTCCTACGCCTACTCCATCGACAACCTGCGCGAGGCGATGGGACGGATCCGCCGCTTTATCGAAAAGCTGCGCGCGGAAAGGCAGCGTGCCTGAACATGCTGAACATTGTCCTTTTTGAGCCGGAGATCCCTTCCAACACAGGAAACATCGGCCGGACCTGCGCCGCCACGGGGGCCAGGCTTCATCTGATCGAACCGCTGGGTTTCTCGCTTTCCGAGAAGGCCCTGAAGCGGGCCGGCATGGATTACTGGAAAGAACTGGATGTGACCCGGTATCTGGATTTTGATGAATTTCTTGAACGGAATCAGCTGGATGGGACCCGGGAGATTCCTTCAGGCCCGGAGGATTTTTCCCGGACGACAGGAGAAAACGGAAGCGAAGGCGGGCCCGGTCCCAGACTGTTCTTTGCCACGACCAAAGGCCATCACCTGTATTCCGAAGAGGAGTTCGGACCTGACGATTATATCATGTTCGGCCCGGAAAGCCGGGGCATCCCGGAGGAGATCCTGAAGGATCACGAGGCGGCCTGCATCCGCATTCCGATGCTGAACGAGACCAGGTCCCTGAACCTGGCCAATTCCGCGGCCATTGTTCTGTACGAGGCGCTGCGGCAGCAGGGATTTCCCGGACTGAAGCAGCAAGGAGAGCTGACCAAGTATGAATACCAGTCTTCCCGTTGAGTTTGAAAGACGTATGAGAGAGCTTCTGGGCGATGAGTTCGAAGCCTTCGAGAAGGAATATGAAAACCCCAGGCAGTACGGTCTGCGGGTGAACACACTGAAAACAACCGCAAAGGAGCTGCAGCAGACAGCTCCTTTTTCTGCTGTCCGTCTGGAACCGGTGCCCGGAACGCCTGCAGGGTTCCGCTACCTTAAGGAGGAGATCGATCCGGGCCGCCTGCCGTACTATCAGGCAGGCCTGTACTATCTGCAGGAACCCAGTGCCATGCTTCCCGCAGCCCTTCTGGGGATCCGTCCGGGGGACAGGGTGCTGGATCTGTGCGCCGCTCCCGGCGGAAAGTCCACGGCAGCCGCGGCAGCCCTGGCCGGTGACGGGCTGCTGGTGGCCAACGATATCAGCGCCTCCAGATGCAAGGCGCTGCTGAAGAACCTGGAACTGTTCGGCGCCGGCAACATCTGCGTGACCAACGCGGTCCCCGCCCGTCTGGCGGAGCAACTGCCCGGATTTTTCGACCGGATCCTGCTGGATGCCCCGTGTTCGGGGGAAGGCATGTTCCGGAAGGACGCCGCGAACGCCAGAGCCTGGAGCCTTCAGAAGGTACAGGAATGCGCGGCCATTCAGAAAAGCCTGACGGATGTGGCTGTATCCATGCTCCGACCGGGCGGAAGCCTGCTGTACTCGACCTGTACGTTCTCCCCGGAGGAAGATGAGCAGGTGATCGCGTACCTGCTGTCCGAACATCCGGAAATGGAACTTTG
>CACZSG010000186.1 GCA_902783665.1 uncultured Lachnospiraceae bacterium
AACTGACAGCTATATCTTCTGCAAAGGAAGGGAGAAAGTGACAGATATTTGAGGGACGGCGGCAGAACCTGCCTGACTTCAAGGTTGGACAGGCTATAAAAGCTATATAGGCTATTACGTTAAAACTAATTGAGCCATTACGTACAAATAGATGCAGCTTCATCGCATTTCCATTTTCTCTATGTAAAGGTGGTATGCTGGTGATAGGGCATAGGATCTGCCTTTGTACGTAATGGCTGTTTTGTTTTCCTGAAGGCAGTTTTGTTATCCTGCAGGCAGTCTTGTTCTCCTGAAGGCTGGTTATGTTTTTATACATTTTTGAAATCAGACAGCAGACCCGGCCGGCAGCTTCCGGAAGATGCTTCGGCAGGATTCGAAGAGAGGGCGAGGATAGCAGCAGGCCTCGGAGAACCGTCCAAGCGGAGCGCGTTTTCGGAGGGGCCTGCGAATCAGCGACGGAGCCCTCTCGAAGAAGACAGCGGGCATCTGGAGGAAACTGCCGGCCGGGTCTGCTGTCGTCTCTTATCTCAAAAATACTCATAATAACAAACAAAAGCAACATATCATCAATGGCTTGACATGCCGCTCATTTTTGGGTAAGATGGAGAAGGATAAAAGGAAAAAACGCCACTTGACAAGAAGACAAAAGCATTATATGATAGCAGAAGCATGAACGAACACACGTTCGGAGAAGGAGAAGAACATGGCACAGGAAGAAAAACTGAAAGCACTTAACGCGGCCCTTTCCCAGATCGAAAAACAGTTCGGAAAAGGTTCCGTGATGAAACTGGGAGATTCGGGCGCCAATATGAATGTAGAAACCATTCCGACAGGTTCCCTGTCTCTGGATATCGCACTTGGCGTGGGCGGCATTCCGAAGGGAAGAATTATTGAGATCTACGGACCGGAATCCAGCGGTAAAACAACCGTCGCCCTTCATATGGTCTCTGAAGTTCAGAAACGCGGGGGAATTGCCGGATTTATAGATGCGGAACATGCTCTGGATCCGGTCTATGCCAGGAATATCGGTGTAGATATAGACAATCTGTACATCTCACAGCCGGATAACGGTGAGCAGGCCCTGGAGATCGCGGAGACCATGGTGCGTTCCGGCGCGATGGATATCATCATCGTGGACTCTGTGGCGGCACTGGTCCCCAAGGCAGAGATTGAAGGAGATATGGGAGACAGTCACGTGGGTCTGCACGCCAGACTGATGTCCCAGGCACTCAGAAAACTGACGGGTGTCATCAGCAAGACGAACTGCGCGGTGGTTTTCATCAACCAGCTGCGTGAAAAAGTCGGTGTCATGTTCGGAAACCCCGAAACGACGACCGGTGGACGCGCACTGAAATTCTATGCCTCCGTCCGTCTGGACGTACGCCGTATCGAGTCTCTGAAGCAGAGCGGTGAAGTCATCGGCAACCGTACACGGGTAAAGGTGGTTAAGAACAAGGTAGCGCCGCCGTTCCGTGAAGCGGAATTTGATATCATGTTCGGTAAAGGAATCTCCCGTGAAGGGGATATCCTGGATCTGGCAGCGGACAGGAACATCATCGTAAAGAGCGGTGCCTGGTATGCCTACGAAGGAAACAAGATCGGACAGGGACGTGAGAACGCGAAGCTGTATCTGAGAGAAAATCCGGAAATCATGGCGGAAGTGGAACATAAGGTCCGCGCAGCCTGCGGCTTTGAACAGGAAGCGGATGCTCCCACCCAGGCCGCTGCGCCGGAGACGGAAGAGTAAATGACGGTCAGATCGATCCGGGAAGTTTCCTCCTCGAAGGTGCTTGTCACCATGGAGGAGGATCTTTCTTTTCCGGTTTACAAAAAAGAACTGAAGACCTACCATCTTCAGGAGGGCGAAGAAGTCCCGCCTGCCCTGTGGAAGGAACTGTGGGAGGAAGTGCTGCCGAAGCGCGCGCGGCTACGCGCCATGCATCTGCTTGAGAAAACGGATCGTACGGAAAAAAGCCTGCGCCGGAAGCTGACGGAAAGCGGGTATACGGAAGATCTTCTAGAGAATGCCGTGGAATATGTAAAAAGCTTCCACTACATCGACGATGTCCGCTTTGCCTTCCACTATATGGATGCCAGGAAAGAAACCCATCATCCAAGAACTCTTGAAGCGGAGCTGCGTGAGAGAGGTGTCTCTTCGGAGGATATCCGCAGGGCGATGGATCAGGTGGAGTTCCCGGATGCGCGGGAACAGATCAGCTACTGGCTGGCAAAGAAAAACTATTGCAGCGAGACGGCGGATGAAAAAGAGAAACAGAGGATGGCCGGCTTTCTGATGCGAAAAGGGTTTGCTTCTTCCGATATCTACCGTGAGCTGTTCTGAAAAGCATGAAAAGCAGCCGCAATAAGTTCAAAACAGCTGTAAAAAGTTCATTTTTCTGTTGAAATCGATCCTGCACTGTGGTAGACTCTAAGTTGCGCATTGAATCCTTACAGGTAAAGCAGGAGAATCCTATGGCTGTAAGGAATGTAACTGCAGTCAGACGTAGGAGGTGTAATCGGCTGTGAGGATTTTTCTTACGATCATCTTTATTCTTGTATGCATCGCTTTGGTAGTTCTGGTACTTTCCCAGCAGGGAAAAGATGCAGGGCTTGGCGGACTTGGCGGCGTAGGAGACACCTACTGGAGCAAGAACAAGTCCCGTTCCATGGAAGGAAAGCTTGTACAGATTACGGCGATTCTTGCAGCAGTCTTTTTTGTGATTGCTGTACTTTTGAACCTGAATTTCTAAGGCTGATCAAGGAACTGATGCATGGCTTCAGTTCCTTTTGCATTTTTCGGGGAGAACGAAATGGCAGAGAATATCAAACTGGTTGCCAATAACAAGAAGGCATTCCATGATTATTTCATAGAGGATACCTACGAGGCCGGGGTCGCGCTTCACGGGACAGAGGTAAAATCTCTGCGCATGGGGAAATGCAGCATCAAGGAATCCTTTATCCATATTGAACATGGGGAAGTCCTGATCTACGGCATGCACATCAGTCCCTACGAAAAGGGAAACATTTTCAATAAGGATCCTCTCCGTGTCAAAAAGCTGCTGCTCCACAAGGCGGAGATCAACAAAATAGCCGGAAAGATCAAGGAAAAGGGGTATACACTGGTTCCTCTGAAGGTTTATTTTAAGGGAAGCCTGGTCAAAGTGGAGATCGCTCTGGCAAAAGGTAAAAAGCTGTACGATAAACGGCAGGATATCGCGAAGAAAGATCAGAGGAGGGAAGCCGAGAAGGAATTCAAGGTGAGAAACCTCGGTTGACTTTTTCTTCCCGCCGTATTATTCTTTATCTACAGGTTCATCCTGTTCGATCCGGGGTAGTAAAGGTTTCGACGGGGGTTATGAAGCTGGAGAAGCTATCCGCAGGCTGATGCGTCAAATCGCAAATTAAAAATAAACGCTGAAGATAATTTAGCACTCGCTGCTTAATTGCAGCTGTCCGCTTCCGGGCACCCGCACCCGGAAATCCGGGCATCGATGATGCGGGAAACGACATATGTTAAGCTTTGCGCATATGGGCGTATCATGAAGCTACTGAAAACAGGAGGCCGTCCGCTGCCGCCTGCCGGAGGGAATGTCAAACAGCTGACTATGATAGTAGAAGGACAGTGAATTGGCTTTCGGACACGAGTTCGATTCTCGTCTACTCCATGAAAAACCGCATGAATGCAAGGGTTTTTACCTTTTATTCATGCGGTTTTTGTATTTCATTTTAAGTAATGAATGATACACATGCAAAGGCTGAAGCACTGTTAAATGCCTGAAAGAATTCTTTTGTATTTCCCATTTTAGTTACCTGCTCTATATTAAATCTTAAAGTTAAATGTGGTGACATTCAGCAGAACTCTGTCGGTTCGAAAGGTTCCGTATTTTCCGGAGTTTCCTGAAGTTCCGGATGGCGGGCAAGGTAGGCCTGGAACGCGGGCTCTGCAGCAGCGGATACCGTGTGCTTTGGCCGGTATGTTTCCTGTTGATGTATGAAGTTTTTTACGGTACAATCATTCTTCAGTAATCATTGTAAGAAAGGAATATCAGATGGATCTCTCTGTTTTTTTAACTCTTTCGGAACTGGTCGGTACCATTGCGTTTGCGGTGTCAGGAGTACTGGTGGCCAAAAAGCAGAAACTGGACCTGTTCGGGGCAGTTGTTCTGGGGCTGTTTACTGCGGTTGGGGGCGGTGTCCTGAGGGATATTCTGCTTGGCAATACACCGCCGGTCATGTTCCGGAAACCGGTCTATGCCATGACGGCGCTGGTCACATCCTCTATCGTTTTTTATATAGAAAAGAGGTCCCGGTTGATGGAAGATTCCGCTAAAATGGTATTTGTGCTGAATGTGGCAGATACCGTCGGCCTTGGTGTATTTGCAGTTTCCGGGACCGAAATGGTTCTTCATTCCGGCCACAGGGAAAACCTGTTCCTTGCCCTATTTGTCGGTGTGATCACCGCGGTGGGCGGGGGAATGATCCGGGACATGCTTGCCGGCAGGGTACCGATCGTCATGAGAAAACGAATCTATGCAGTGGCAGCACTTCTGGGGGCGGCACTGTATTATCTGCTTCGTGACAGGGGAAAACTGGAGATTTTCGCGGCGGAACTGATCACAGTTGCCATTGTGGGGCTGATCCGCTTCGCGGCGATCCACTATCAGCTGAATCTGCCCTCGTTTGATGAGGAAGACTGACCGGGTTCAAACGACGGTCTATTTCCTTTTGTCAGCCGCACATGGACAATTTTCTTCCGCGGTGCTATACTACACTGAAAAGTCTGAGTCTGAAACACAGCTGCAGCAGCCCTGCAGAGTGTCAGTGTAAAACCGGAGTGTGTAAAAATGGATAAACTGAAAATACTGGTGGTAGATGATGAAAGCAGAATGCGCAAGCTGGTGCGGGATTTCCTTGTAAAACAGGATTATGAAGTACTGGAAGCGGAAGACGGGGCACAGGCGCTGGATCTGTTTTTTGAAAACAAGGATATCGCCCTGATCATACTGGATGTGATGATGCCTAAAATGGACGGATGGCAGGTATGCAGGGAGATCAGAGCCTACTCGGATGTGCCGATCATCATGCTGACCGCGAAAAGCGATGAAAGGGACGAGCTTCTGGGATTCGACCTGGGGGTAGACGAGTATATCACGAAACCGTTCAGCCCGAAGATCCTTGTGGCCCGGGTAGAGGCGATCCTTCGAAGAACGACCGGTTTTTCTTCGGACGATATCATGCGTGCCGGAGCCGTGGAAGTAAACAAGGCTGCGCACCAGGTGACGATAGACGGGAAAGAGATCGATCTCAGCTTCAAGGAGTTCGAACTGCTGACGTATTTTATCGAGAACCAGGGGATCGCCCTTTCCAGGGAGAAGATCCTGAACAGCGTCTGGAACTATGATTATTTCGGGGACGCACGGACAATAGACACGCATGTAAAAAAACTCCGCAGCAAGCTTGGCAAGTACGGAGACTATATTAAGACGATCTGGGGCATGGGCTACAAGTTCGATGTGGAAAGCAGTGACTGAACATGAATATGTCGATTCGAAAGCAGCTTGCCATCATGTTCATCAGTCTGATGGCAGCCGTGCTGGTGGTAAGTACTGTCGTGAACTCCCTGTTTCTGGAAAACTTTTACAATGTCCGAAAGCAGCGGGTCCTGGTGCAGGCCTATGAGCAGCTGAACAGCGGCGTCAGCAGTGAAGGAAAGATCTCGGATTCGGACCTGCTTGCTTACGAGGATATCTGTACCGCGAACAACATCATGTATGTTGTGACGGACGACACCTTTCACCGGGTCCTTTCCCTGGAAATGGACGAGATCAATCTGGGAACCATGATCGGAAGACTGACCGGATATGCCCTGGGATTTGATCAGGAACTGGACCGGCACCAGTCAAAAACGACGGTGATCCAGCAGAAGGACAACTATACGATCCAGAAAAAATATGACAGCGCGCTGGGGCTTGAGTATCTGGAGATCTGGGGGAAGCTGGACTGCGGCTATTATTTTCTCATGAGGATCCTGATGGAAAGCATCCGGGACAGCGCCCGCATCTCCAACGATTTCTTCCGTTATGTAGCGATGGTCGGCATCCTGATCAGTGTCATCCTGATCTGGCTCATGACGAAAAGGGTGACCAGGCCGCTGAATGAACTGACAGAGCTTTCCAAAAAGATGGCAGAACTGGATTTCGGTGTGCGCTATACCAGCGGCGGCAAAAATGAGATCGGCCAGCTGGGCGAGCATTTCAATGAAATGTCGGAAAAGCTGGAAAAAGCCTACGGAGAACTTCGGACGGCAAACAACGAGCTGAAAAAGGACATCGAGAAAAAAGAGAAGATCGATGAGATGCGCCGGGAGTTTCTGTCCAATGTATCCCATGAACTGAAGACGCCCATCGCGCTGGTACAGGGATATGCGGAAGGGCTGAAGGAATGCGTGAACGACGATGACCCCGAGAGCAGGGATTTCTACTGCGAAGTCATCATGGATGAGGCAGGTAAAATGAACAGCCTGGTCCGGAAGCTGCTTACTTTGAACCAGCTGGAAGAGGGCTATGAAAAGGTTGTGATGGAACGGTTCGACCTGATGCCTCTGATAAAAGGAAAGGTCAGTTCGGTCTCCATCCTGGCCCAGCAGAAAAACGCGGAGATTGTGTGCGAGGGCCCGGACCGGCTACCGGTCTGGGGCGACGAATTTAAAGTAGAAGAAGTGATCACAAACTATCTGAGCAATGCGCTGAACCATGTGGATGGAGAAAGAAAGATCACAGTCCGCGCTGAAAAAAAGGCAGATGATAAAGTAAGAGTTTCTGTCAGAAATACAGGAACACAGATACCGGAAGAGGATCTGGACCAGATCTGGGACAAGTTTTATAAAGTTGACAAGGCCAGGACCAGAGAATATGGCGGAAGCGGTGTGGGACTGTCGATCGTCCGCGCGATCATGGAGTCCTTTCATCAGGATTATGGAGTGCGCAATCTGGAAGACGGCGTGGAGTTCTGGTTTGAACTGGACGGTGGAAAGGGTATGTGATCATTGGGAGAGGATTGTTTATGCCGCATGTAATTGTGATCGGCGGAGGCCCCGCAGGAATGATGGCTGCCATCTGTGCGGCCGGCCGGGGATGCGACGTTACACTGGTCGAAAAAAATGAGAAGCTTGGGAAAAAACTGTATATTACAGGAAAAGGGCGCTGCAATGTGACAAACAACTGCGAGCCAGAGGAGTTCCTGAGAGCGGTACGTTCCAACCCGAAGTTCCTTTACAGTTCCGGATACGGTTTTACCAGCCGCGATGTGATGGGTTTTTTTGAAAAACACGGACTTCCGCTGAAGACCGAGAGGGGCGGAAGAGTTTTCCCGGTCTCGGATCATTCATCCGATGTGATCGCCGCTCTTTCCCGGACCCTGAAAGATGCCCATGTGAAAGTGCTTCTGAATACGGAGGCGGAATCTGTTACCGGGACCGGGCACGTGGACGGGATCCGGCTGAAAGACGGACGCAGGCTGCCTGCCGACGCGGTGATCGTTGCGACAGGAGGACTGTCCTATCCTTCCACGGGTTCTACCGGGGATGGCTACCGGTTTGCCGAAGAACACGGACATACGGTGACGGAACGGTTTCCGTCGCTGGTCCCTCTGGAGACACTGGAGAAGGATCCGGTCCGCATGCAGGGGCTTTCCCTGCGGAATGTCGAAGTAAGTATTCTGGACGGCAAAAAGACTCTGTACCGGGAATTCGGCGAAATGATGTTTACCCATTTCGGCGTGACCGGTCCGCTGATCTTAAGTGCCAGCACGGTGCTGCACAAGGCACTGGCTTCCCATCCGCTCAGACTTGTCATCAATCTGAAGCCTGCGCTGGACGAGCAGAAGCTGGACGCCAGGATCTGCCGGGAATTTGAGGCAGCAAAGAACAGACAGTTCAAGTCCGTTCTGGGTACGCTCCTGCCAGCGAAAATGGTGCCGGTGATGGCGGAAAGATGCCAGATCCCGCCTGAAAAGCCGATCCACGATATCACCAAAGAAGAAAGAATGCGACTGGTGGAGAACATCAGAGCTTTTTCCCTCACCGTTACCGGGATGAGGGGATACCCGGAGGCCGTGATCACAAAGGGCGGCGTTAAGGTGAAAGAAGTCAATCCGATGACCATGGAATCCAGGCTGTTTCCCGGGCTGTATTTCGCCGGAGAAGTGCTGGATCTGGATGCAGTAACCGGGGGTTATAACCTGCAGATCGCATGGTGTACCGGTTTTGCCGCAGGAAACGCTGCGGGATCAGAACAGGAGGATTTATGAGCTGGAATATTGCTATTGACGGGCCGGCCGGAGCCGGAAAGAGTACCATCGCCAAAAGAGCGGCGAAAGCGCTTGGGTTTGTCTATGTGGATACCGGAGCCATGTACCGGGG
>CACZSG010000187.1 GCA_902783665.1 uncultured Lachnospiraceae bacterium
GCTGTCCTGGTACTCATCCGTATAGATCTCGAGAAAATGACGTCTGTAATCCGCCGCCGCGGCTCCCGGCTGTTTCCCGTTCTCCCCATCTTCATAGAGGATCTCCAGTGTCAGATGTTCCATGTCGGAGAAATCCAGGACATTCCTCTCTTTTTTAGCCTCCGCCAGAAGCTCACCGAACCGGACGGTCAGCCTTACCAGTTCCTGCACAAAAAGGCCGCTGGAGGCGCATTCCCCGCGGATGGCTTCGGGCGTGTCGTAGAAATACTGCTTCTCAAGCCTGACGACCCCGTCCTTGACGCCGTCCCGCAGATCCTTTGCCGCGTCCTTCAGTTCCGCATCGACCGTCTTGTCGCGCACGGGATTCAGCTTTCCGAAAGGTTCCCTGCCCTGAAAGGCCGCCATCATCTCTTCCCAGGTCCCGCCCTCCAGGCTTCTCAGTATCTCAATATCATTGTTCAGTGTATCCGCATAGGGCCACGGGCCCCCGGGGCTTTCTGCCAGCAGGAGGGCATTCTCTGTCTGTCTGATCAGCCCTTCCACCTGAAGTCTTACATCCTGAAGCAGGGCCGGCTCCCAGAACTCAGTCCCGTTTTCGTAGGCATCCGCGCACTGTCTCAGCCACTCGTCCGGCCAGGGATATCCGCGGGATGTCCTGAAGATCTGCAGGATCACATCCTCCAGCGCTCCGTCGCGGGTCCCGGTCACCAGGGCTTCCGCAAGTGCAAGAAAGGATTCTCTGCCCTCTTCGTATTCCTGCTGCAGCAGTTTTGCCACCGTATCCTTCTCCAGAAGGCGCATCTCTCCTTCATCTGCCACACGGAAAGCGGGATCCAGCCCGATCACGTGGAAATGGCTCCGAAGGACCTGCAGGCAGAAGCTGTGGATGGTCATGATGGAAGCACGGTTGATCAGGATGCTCTGCCTTACCAGTTGTGTGTTCTCCGGCTCCTCCTGCAGTTTCTCCTGAAGCCTGTCACGGATCCTTTCGCGCATCTCCGAAGCGGCCGCGTTGGTAAAGGTAACGATCAGAAGCCGGTCGATATCCACCGGATGAACGGGATCCGTGATCCGGGAGAGGACCCGTTCCACGAGCACCGCCGTCTTTCCGCTTCCCGCGGCGGCTGAGACCAGCACATCCGCGTCACGGACATTGATCACTTCCAGCTGTTCATCTGTCCAGCGCACTGCCATCCGAATCCCCTCCTTCCTTCACGATCTTATCCCAGGCTTCTTCCTTCTTCATCCGGGCCAGCTCTCTTTCACGCATGCCCGGCAGTTTGCGGTCAAAACCGCATACATCTCTGTAGTCACAGTAATCACAGGCACATCTGTCACCCAGCCTGTAAGGGGAAGCGGCGATCTCGCCGGCAAGGATCCGGTTTCCTTCCTCCGTCAGTTTTCTGCGGACAAAGCGCCCCGCACTGTCAAAGGCGCCGGTCGGAATGGCGCTGGCTTCCTTCCTCAGTTCACCGTTGTTTTTCATGCCGGCCGGGATAATGAGAGAACTTCCCCCTATTTCCGCGTCCATGGCCCGCAGGATATCCTGCCTGTCATTGACGACGCCGTCCAGCTTCAGCTTCTTCATCATCTCGGCCCTTGCCAGTTCCGGAGTCGCTGCGGCTTCTCTTTCCAGAAGCGGATCCAGCATGTGATAATAGAAGATGCCGGCGGGAACCGTCTCCCGGCCTCCCGCAAATCGGGACTGCATGTCACAGGCGGCCTGAAGATAGACCATCAGCTGAAGCTGCAGCCCGTAGTAAAGGGCAGACGGGTCAAAGGCTGTGCTGCCCGATTTATAGTCGATCACCCGCACCAGCAGTTCCCGGTCGGTCTCACAGGTATCGATCCGGTCGATCCTGCCCTGAAGGCGCATGGTCCCCCCGGTAAGCGGATAGGTCAGGGCATCCGCCCGCAGCACTTCCCGCAGCATTCCGAAGGATATTTCAAAAGCCTTCGGCGTAAAGCTTCCTGCCTGTATCTGCGCGGAGACCGTCTGCACGGACCGCCGGATGATCCGCTTCATCCGGGTGATCTGGTACCGGGTCCTGGCATCCCCGAACAGGGCTTCCTGACCGTACCGGTTTATCCATTCGTCTACGCTGCGGTCCGCGAAATCCGCGCCTTTTCCTGCCGCGAGCTCCTCCCAGGAATAAAAGGATTCCTTCCGGCACTCGCGCAGGATCTGTTCCATGGTCCCGTGAAAAATGGTTCCTATGTCCGCACCCGTCACTTCGAAGATCTGACGGGGAGAAAGGCGCAGCCCGTAGGATGCAAAATGTGCAAAGGCACAGCCCGCGAACTGTTCCAGCCTTGTGATGCTTCCCTCCAGCTGTTCTCCGTAAAGCCGGCGGGCCGTCTCCGCGGGCAGCCGGGACTTTTCCGGTCCCTTCACGGCCGCTTCCAGTTTCCTTAAAGGCTCCCGCAGCTGAGGATCCTTCTGTACAAGTCCGAGGACTGTTCTCCAGGCAGCATCCTGTCTGGTTTCGTCCCCCAGTCCCCGCGCAATGTAATCCATTGCGGCCCGTTCCAGCGTGACGGGGAGCACGGTCTGCTGAACAAGTTCCTCGTCCCTGATCTCCAGATAAGGGAACAGGTCCCTCAGAACATTGACCACAAAGGAAGGCCGCATGGTCTTTCCGTCATTTCCGGAACGGCACCAGGAAAGGAACAGATGAACGGAGGGCTGCGTCAGATTGTGGTAGAGATAGAACCGCTGTATATAGTTTTCCTCTCTTCCGGCAGGCGCCAGCATGGCGCCCCTCTCCTTCAGCAGTTCCCGTTCCAGATCCGACAGCAGGCCGCCGGAAGGTTTCAGGGCGGGAACCCATCCGTCATTGACTCCCAGGAAGAACAGGTATTTCACGTGAGAGAGCCTGGTCCGCTCCATATCTCCCAGCTGGACCTGGTCGATGGTGGGCGGGATAATACCTACTTTTGCCTCCTCAAAGCCGGCATCCAGCAGCTTCGCGAATTCCCTTCCGGAGAGTTTCTCACTGCCCAGAAGGTTCACGGTCTCTTCCAGAAGCCGGATCAGAATGCCATAGATCTGGCTGTACTCCCTGGCACGGGCCTCTTCGCCGCGGGATGAGAACAGAAGTTCCTGGTCCCTAAGCTGCTGCTGGATTTGAAGGTCCAGGAGCAGCTGGTGAAGACACCGCGCATAGGCCGCGGCGTCAGCCTCCTTCTGCCCGAACTGTTCGGAAAAGGGTCCGAACCACTGCATCAGCCGCTCTCTCAAAGGCTCGCTGGCAGCAGCGAGGGCTTTCTCCTCATCGGAGGGATGTTTTTTTCTGAATGTAAAAGGCTTCTCCCAGGCAGCGCGGCCCCGGATGCCTGACGAAAGCAGGAAAGTCTCCAGGATGTCCGTCTCTTCCATGGTAAAACCGCACATGCCGGTCCTGAGCAGACGGATCAGCGGATCCGCGTCAAAGCCGGACAGCGCCGCCTCAAAGGCGGTCCTGACAAATTCCAGGCAGGGGTTCAGCAGGATCCTGCTGGTCCTGTCCACGAACACCGGAATGTCATAAAGCCGGAAAGCCCGGAGCAGATGAGTCTCGTATGCGGAAAGATCCCCCGTGATCACGGCGATATCCCTGCACCGGCAGGTCCCTTCCTTCAGCATCCTGCTGATGGTGCCCGCCGCGAACAGGGCCTCCGAGGAAGGCGAAGGCGCCTCATGCAGGCTGATCTCTCCCTTCAGGGCAGGAGCCGTCCTCTTCTTCCTTCTGAACAGGTTCTGCTCCAGTGCCTCCAGTTCTCCTCCTTTCCGGAAACGGACCGGTTCCGAAAGGATCACCGGATCCTGGATCTCAAAGGGATGCAGGGCACGGGACGCCACGCTTCCAGCCAGGTCCAGCAGGGAGCGGATCGTCCTTTTGCTCAGGGCGAACAGTTCGTGCTCCTGGAACGGCCCCGTGAAGGATTCCTTCCCGTCTATGGTCACCGTGACATAGATCTGGGGCGAAAGGATGAGCAGCTGCCTCATGACTTCCATCTGCGAAGGTGTAAAACCGGTAAAACAGTCAAAGACGAGGGTGCTTCTCTTCAGCAGCGCGGAGTCCGGTGCCACCTGGCACAGCTGGTGGAGCAGTTCCTCCGGTTTGAAGAAGGTGTCCCTCTGTTCTTCCAGAAAGGCATGGTACAGCTTCCGGATGTCCTCCAGCTTCGCCTGCAGCAGCCGGTCCTCCGGCACTGCCTGTGCCAGCCGGGCCAGTTCCTGCTCCGATACGTCATACTGCATCAGTTCGGACAGCACCGACTTTGCCTGGGCGATATAGCCGGGCATGTTCAGCCTGCTGCCGAGCACCGGAAGCTCCTCGCGCATACGCATGGCGATGGAGCGGATCATCAGGCTTTTTCCGGTCTCCGTGAGGATGGAGCGGCGGTCCATGCCGGTCTCTTCAAAGACCCGGTGTGCCAGTCTCGGAAAACTGAGGATATCTATATTCATGATCCCGCCGTCGGGATGCAGGCGCACCAGTTCCCGCTGGGTCTGCATGGTAAACTGTTCCGGCACAATGACAAGAAAGCTTCCCTGCGGGTCTGCAAGGGAAGCCTTGATCACATGCCTGTAGATAAACTCGGATTTTCCGCTGCCGGAATTCCCGAGGATCAGCTGAAGAGACATGTCATACTCCTGTAATTTTGATCAGATTACTGCAGCGCAGCCAGGCGCACCCTGACCTGCTCCATCATCTGCTGGTATTTTTCGAGCTTCGCGCGCTCTTCGTCGATCTTCGCCTGAGGCGCGCGGCTGATGAATTTTTCATTTGAAAGCATGCCGTTGGAACGGGCCAGCTCCGCTGTCAGCCGTTTTTCCTCGGCTTTCAGACGGGCGATCTCCTTCTCCACATCCACCAGTTCCTCCAGCGGGATGTAAAGGACTGCCTCCGGGATGACTGCCGATACGGCATCCTCACCGATTCCCGACTTGTCCGCCTGAATATAAACTTCATTTGCGGAAGCCAGTGTGGCAAAGTACACTTTTCCGTGTTCGAATATGGTGCGCAGCGCTTCGTTTTCGGAAACCACGTAGACATGAGCCTTTCTTCCCGGAGGTACGCTCATGCCGGTGCGGACGTTCCGGATCTGGCGGACAGCTTCCTTGATGGTCTCCACTTCCTCTTCTTCCTGGGCAAACTGCCATTCTTCCTTAAACACCGGCCAGTCGGAGATCATGATGGACTCTTCTTCCGGATGCAGTGTGCAGAAGATCTCCTCCGTGATGAACGGCATATAGGGATGCAGCAGCTTCAGCGCGTTGGTGAGGACCGTCTTCAGTGTCCACAGGGCGGCTGCCTTCGTGTTGTCCGTTTCGCTGTAGAGACGCGGCTTGACCATCTCGATGTACCAGTCGCAGAACTCCTCCCAGATAAAGTCGTAGACCTTCTGGACCGCGATACCCAGCTCATACTTGTCCAGGTTTTCCGTCACATCCTTCGCCAGGGTGTTGACACGGGAAAGGATCCAGCGGTCCGCGCCCGTCAGTTCATCCAGGCTGATCGTCTCCGGCACCTCCGCCTTCTCCAGGTTCATCATAATGAATCTGGACGCGTTCCAGACCTTGTTTGCAAAGTTTCTGGACGCTTCCACACGCTCCATATAGAAACGCATGTCATTTCCGGGCGCGTTGCCCGTCATCAGGGTGAGACGCAGCGCATCCGCGCCGTACTGATCGCTGATCTCCAGCGGATCGATGCCGTAGCCGAGGGATTTGCTCATCTTGCGTCCCAGGGCATCCCTTACCAGGCCGTGGATCAGCACATGGTGGAACGGAACTGTTCCGGTCTGCTCCAGCGCCGAGAATACCATACGGATGACCCAGAAGAAGATGATGTCATATCCGGTCACCAGCACATCCGTGGGATAAAAATACTCCATTTCCGGTGTCTTTTCGGGCCAGCCCAGCGTGGAGAAGGGCCACAGTGCCGAAGAGAACCAGGTGTCCAGGGTATCCTCATCCTGCGTGAAATGTGTTCCGCCGCATTTCGGACAGATCTTCGGGAATTCCTTGGAGACGACAGTCTCACCGCATTTGTCGCAGTAGTAGGCCGGAATGCGGTGTCCCCACCAGAGCTGACGGGAGATGCACCAGTCGCGGATGTTCTCCAGCCAGTGCAGATAGGTCTTGCCGAAACGGTCCGGAACGAACTCCAGAGAGTGATCCTGCAGCGCGGCGATGGCCGGCTTCGCCATCTCCTCCATGGAAACGAACCACTGCGGCTTGATCATCGGTTCAACGGTGGTATGGCAGCGGTCATGTGTACCGACGCTGTGACTGTGGGGAACCACCTTCACCAGCAGGCCCAGGGCCTTCAGATCCTCCACCATGGCTTTTCTGGCTTCATAGCGGTCCATGCCCGCGTATTTTCCGCCCAGCTCGTTGATGGTGGCGTCATCATTCAGAATATTGATCTCGGCCAGGTTATGGCGCCGGCCTACTTCGAAGTCGTTCGGGTCGTGGGCGGGCGTGATCTTTACGCAGCCGGTCCCGAATTCTTTGTCAACATAGGCATCCGCAATGACCGGGATCTGACGGCCGGTCAGCGGCAGTTCCAGCATTTTTCCGACCAGATCCTTGTAGCGCTCGTCCTCCGGGTTGACCGCCACGGCGGTATCTCCCAGCAGAGTCTCCGGACGGGTGGTCGCGATCTCCACGAACTTTCCTTCCTCTCCCACGATGGGATAGTTGATATGCCAGAAGAAGCCGTCCTGGTCCTCATGCTCCACTTCCGCATCGGAGATGGAAGTTTTGCAGACCGGACACCAGTTGATGATGCGGGAACCTTTGTAGATATAGCCTTTCTCATAGAGACGGATAAAGACTTCCTGAACCGCTTTGGAGCAGCCTTCATCCATGGTGAACCGCTCGCGGTCCCAGTCGGCGGAAGCCCCCAGCTTCTTCAGCTGTCCGACGATCTTTCCGCCGTATTCCTCTTTCCACTCCCAGGCATACTTAAGGAACTCTTCGCGTGTAAGGTCCTCCTTGTTGATCCCCTGGCTTTTCAGTTTCTCGATCACCTTTACTTCCGTGGCGATGGCTGCATGGTCCGTTCCGGGCTGCCAGAGGGCTTCATACCCCTGCATCCTCTTAAAGCGGATCAGAATGTCCTGCATGGTCTCATCCAGTGCATGTCCCATATGGAGCTGTCCCGTCACGTTTGGCGGCGGGATCACGATGGTGAACGGTTTCTTGTCCGGGTTCACCTTCGCATGAAAATACTTTTTGTCGAGCCACTTCTGATAGATGCGGTCCTCCATTCCCTGCGGGTTGTAGGTCTTGGCGAGTTCTTTGCTCATACATAACCTCCTGAAAAAATAACGCCCTCTGCGCATAAAAGCACAAAGGGCGAATGTCTCGCGGTACCACCTTTTCTTAAGACGAATGTCTCATCTCTTTCTTCTGTAACGGGAAGACCCGGAATGCCCTACACACGGTCCCCGCCGGCAGAACTGCCTGCCCGGGCTTTGCGCTTCAGTCATTCGGTTCGAAAGCTACCTTCCGCAGCTGCGTTCCCGAAACCCCTTTCAGCCGGTGAGGGTCTCTCTCTGGCGGCGCACGGTGCGTACTCCTCTTTCTCATCACCTTTTTCCGTTCCGCGTGAACACACGGAACTATATGTACTGCCTATCTTAGCGGACACTTGCAGGTTTGTCAAGCAGGTTTGTCATGCTGTTTACACTGATGGCGATGGTCGAGGCATTGTGAAGCAGCGCTGTCGTGGCTGCCGGGAACA
>CACZSG010000188.1 GCA_902783665.1 uncultured Lachnospiraceae bacterium
GCTCTGCTTGGACTTTTCGCACCGGTAGATATGAGCTGGGTCAATGCTCTGTCCCTTGACATAGACTCAGGCCTGAACAACGGAATGACTGCTCTTTCAGGGAACCTTTTCCTGAATGATACCCAGATCCTTTCCGGTTCTCTTTTCGTGGATGCAGCAGCAAACGCTATATATGCATCTGTGCCCGAACTGAGCAGCACATGGATGAAATGGATTATTCCTTCTTCCGACACAGATTATTCAAACATTACAGCCTCTCTTGAGCAGGGAAAGGCATCATTCCCGGACGAAGAGACCGTAGGAAAGGTTCTGGAACGTTATCTGGGACTTTTGATCGATCACATTCAGGATTCAGACAGACGTGAGACTACCCTCTCAGCCGGAAATATTCAGACAGACTGTACCATGTACGAAGGAAGGATGTATTATGGTGATCTGCTTTCAGCCGTTTCTGATATGATTGAAACTGCGGAAACAGATGAAGAGCTGAAACAGCTCATTGAATCTGTACCCGGTCAGGAACCTGATCTTTATACGTCATTCATTTCCCAGATCGGGGAAATGAAAAATGACATTGCCGAAGAATCCGCTGACGCAGCAGAGAATGACGAGTATGTCGTTTCCCGTATCTTTGTGGATGAAGATGGGCATATTATCGGACGTAATCTGGGTGCCGATGATCCCCTCGAGGATGGCAGTATTGATGAAACGCTTATTCTCTCATACGCAGGCTTAAAGTCAGATTCTGACCTCGGCACCTACCTCACTGTCTTTGATGACAGCGGAAGTTATCTGATCAATCTTAACGGAGCCGGAACGATTGATGAAGCAGGACTGCTGAACGCCGATTTCAGATTCGCCGGATCTTCTTTCCCGACTCTCTTCAACGTAAAGGTCAGCAACTATGATACCGTATCGGCCGATCAGGGGCTCCCGCGGGGAACTTTTGAGATCTCCCCCAGCCAGCAGTCCCCGGAAGGCGCTGCGGACTCAGGTTCCGGTATCAATCTTGATCAG
The DNA here is from genome assembly GCA_902783665.1 of uncultured Lachnospiraceae bacterium. Classification (GTDB taxonomy): domain Bacteria; phylum Bacillota; class Clostridia; order Lachnospirales; family Lachnospiraceae; genus Choladousia. The sequence continues at coordinate 1,018 of CACZSG010000188.1, forward strand.
TTCTCTCTGAAACTGGACTTTAATATTGAAAAGGAATCCTCCAGTATTCTGGCTGATATTCTGATCAGTGGTTCTTCCGTCGCTTCGGTTTCAATCACCAGCGGCCTGGAAGCCGAAGTACCGGTCTTTGATGAAAACGCTGCCGCAGGCGCCTGCCCGATGGATCAGCCGGAAGAATCCGATGCATTCGTAAATCAGCTTGATCCGTCTGTCCTTCTTCAGAACCTGGCGGCTGCCGGTATGCCGGAAGAGTTTATCAACCAGCTGGGTGAATCTGGATTCTGATTCCCCCGTCATTGAAATTGTATTTAAGCATAGAGAGGCCGGTCACTGACCGGCCTCAATTGTTACCCTTAGTTCTTTCTTCCCGATTCGAAGTATATCCCCATCCTTCAGGACAGAAGGTGTTTTTATTCTTTTCCCATTCAGAAATGTGCCGTTCGACGCGCCAAGATCCTCAAGGATCAATGTCCCTTCCTCTTCCCTGATACAGCAGTGCCTTGCCGATACGGCCGCATCATCCGGGAAACTGATCTCACAGGCAGCAGCGCTTCTGCCGATCATTATTTTTTTCATCATCGGTACTGTATAATTCCTTCCCGGATCTGTCAGATCGATCAGACGAAGAAGGGGATTGTTTTCTTCCTTCCATAGAAGCCTTGTATGTTCGTCCTCATCTTCTGCAGACAGATGGATCAGTTCAGTCTTTGGTTCCTCAAAATACTGTTCACGGAAGGAAGCCGCCACGTCGTCACTCTCCGCCTCCCAGAGATCTTCTTCGGCAGGTTCCCCCTTTCTTTTTATCATCAGAAAGTACAGCAGAGCCAGTACTGCAGCGGTACAGACTCCCGCCAGTATCGGGATGGCCCAGATGGAGATCCGGTTCAGTAAAGTGTTTTTCTGAGGTTCCTGATCCTCTTGTACAGTATCTTCAGCAGGCCAGGAACCCATATCCATGTATTCCGATTCTTCCTCAGATTCATGATCTGTCTCCTCTTCCACCACGTCCGTTCCGTTATGTGTCTGCTCTGTCACTTCCTGTTCAGCCATCCATTTTTCCAGCATTTCGGACGAGATGACAGGCATTTTCATTTCTGCAGAAACCGTTTCATCTCCATTGGAAAGTATGACTGGCTTTCTGCTTCCGTCACACAGAGGCGGTTCAACGGGAATACTGCAGCAGAGCAGCCTTGCATCCTGGTTCAGACGTCCTGACACGGAAGACGGATCCTCAAGATCATCCAGCATCCAGGATCCTCCTTTTGTCGTCCTGCTGAGCATGAAAAGGAAGTCAAGGCCCTTTGAATACTCTTTCCATCTGGAGCCCAGGACAAAGACAGGGATGGGGTTCTCCTTAATAGCATCAAGAAGCTCCGTATCCGCAGGCCCGTATTCCTGGTCATCGGCTCCGTCACCTATGACCAGCAGTCTGGAGTAACAGTTTTCCTGACTGTTCCGCATTTCCCGGTATATCTGCAGAATGCTGCTTCTCAGGTATGAATTCTGATTCGGAAATTCAAGCGACTCAACCGCATTACAGAGTGTTTCGGCATTATCTTCACTTTCGGAAATAAGAACAGGCTGTTCCGCAAAAGTGAAGACAGAAAATACTTCACCATCTGTATGTTCACGAAACAGCCGTTTCAGAAGTTCCTTCACCGCTGTCCTGTTCTGTTCAGAAATAGACAAGGAATTATCAATCAGAATGTATGTGTGGATCGTATGTCCCGGTATCTCCGAAAGCCTCCTGATTTCCATTTCCCCGCAGGCTGTATTTCCGATTTGAGCATTCATCCGCGGGACAAAGGAATCCTGACACTGAATATATAGGACAAGATGATCTGCCTCTGTCTGGCTTTCCACAATATCAAGCCCCTGTGGTTCAGACATTGCCAGAAATGCATGAGGACAGATCAAAACAAGACAGAAAGAAATAATGAAACTGCGAAATACTTTCTTTACAAACGGCATCATATTCATCTCCTTTTGTTTATTATATTTCACATATTACATTTTCGATTAATGATTCATATTATATTTTACTTTTATCTTTCTGTCAATTATTATATTCACATCGTTAATATGCTATAACTCCAACTGACAATCATTATATTCATAGCATTAATATGCTATAACTCTGACAGCTAATTATTATAATCATATCTCTAATACATCAAAAAAACCGGCATTCGGAATTCCGAATACCGGTTCATAAGAATCATATATGAAACTGTCTGAAACTTAAGCAACCTTTGCCTTCGCGATCTCAACCAGAGAAGCGAATCCAGCTGCATCATTCACTGCCATATCAGCAAGAACTTTTCTGTTCAGCTCGATACCTGCAAGCTTCAGGCCGTACATGAATTTGCTGTAGGAAAGTCCGTTCAGACGAGCACCTGCGTTGATACGAGCGATCCAGAGCTGTCTGTACTGGCGCTTTTTCTGTTTGCGGCCTGCGTAAGCGCTGGTAAGTGCACGCATAACAGACTGCTTAGCAATACGATACTGTTTTGATCTGGCTCCTCTGTAACCTTTTGCCAGCTTTAATACACGATTATGTTTTTTTCTAGCGTTTAAACCGCCTTTGATTCTTGCCATGTCCTAAGTCCTCCTTCGCTTCTGATTAAAGATACGGTAAAATCTTCTTCATGTTCTTTGCATTGGTCACATCTGTGATCGCTGCTTTTCTCAGATTTCTCTTTCTCTTGGTAGACTTTTTGGTTAAGATATGGCTCTTGTAAGCTTTATTTCTTTTCAGTAAACCAGTTCCAGTTTTTGTGAACCGCTTCGCAGCTGCTCTGCTTGTCTTCATTTTGGGCATATCTGTGTTCCTCCTTAGAATAGATGGGTATTACACTTACTGCTTTTTCTCTCCCAGGAAGATGGTCAGTGTCCTTCCTTCCTGTTTGATGGGTTTGTCAATTACCGCAACATCTTCCAGCTGCTTCGCAAAATCCTCCAGGATATATCTGTTATCCTGCATGTGAGCCATCTCACGGCCGCGAAAACGCACTGTAACTTTGACTTTGTTACCCTTTGTCAGAAACTTCCTGGCATTAGCAATCTTGGTGTTGAGGTCGTTCACATCAATATTCGGTGACATGCGGATTTCCTTAATCTCAACAACCTTCTGCTTCTTCTTCGCTTCTTTTTCTTTCCGGGACATCTCATAACGGTATTTGCCGTAATCGATGATCTTGCAAACCGGCGGTTTCGCTGTAGGCGCAATCTTCACAAGGTCAAGCTCAGCTTCCCTCGCAAGCTTTAATGCGTCTCTGGCTGCCATAATTCCAAGCTGTTCTCCGTTTTCTCCGATGAGACGAACCTCACGGTCACGAATCTGTTCGTTGATCATTAAATCGCTAATTGTCCTACACCTCCGCAAATGAAAGAAAAAGTGGATAACACAGTTATCCACTTTGAATACTCAACATGACCGTTCCCGATTAAGATACGGTTCTGTTCAATATAAACCACTGGTCACAAGAAGAATGCCAGGGTGAGAGTGGATACTCTGCTTTCCTGTAATATTAACCTTAAATACATTACCACAAGAGGCCGCCAATGTCAAACATTTTTTCCGAAAAGTCCGAGAACGTCAGATGGCATAGGGAGCTCCCTGCAGCGTATAGTAGAAGAATGCCAGTCCACTGTAAAGATGATAAAGGAACAGGCCGGAGCCAAGAACCAGGTAGATCAGACGCCTTACATTTGCTTTGTCTTTTCTCACAAATGCTCCGAACGAACATTTATCTTCCCTGATATCACTCAGGAACTGGTGCCAGTTTCTGCAGAACCAGGCAGTACTTACGGTAAATACAAGATAGATACAGAAGCTGTAACCCCAGGAGAGATTCCCGTCACCTTTTCTTTTTCCTTCTTCATGAATGAAAAGGAACTCCAGAAGTCCCACCAGCCAGGTAAGCCAGGTGATCTGCAGGAACCGGTCCTTTTTCAGTTCTCTTCTGTTTCCTATCATGACATACAGCGGAAAGGCAGCTGACTGAAGCAGCGAGGCCACCGGATGCTGCGCCCTCAGTTTCAGAACATAAGCCACTGAAAAACCTATGGGCAGTCCGGAAGAAGTGCTGCTGCCGGAAGATGAGCCCCCGAACAGAGCATTCGCCTGGTAAAGAAGAACGAGCAGCGAGATCAGAACAGGTATCCCAAAAAGGATCTGCATCTTAATGGTGTTTCCCCTGTCTCTGATGCAGTCAGCCAGCAGCATCAGAGCCATGGCCGGCGCAAATGCCACGATAAAATTGGGTTTGATCCAGTTGACCAGGATCAGCAGGATGGTAAACAGTGTGAAATCTTTCCAGCCAAAACGTTCCCTGTAAAAGTTGATCCAGGTATAGTAAAACAGAAACAGCAGCATGGCTGCAAAACGCATGCCTGTATAGGTATCGTTATGCCAGTTGGCACCGCTCTGAAGGCCCAGATAACGCATTCCGTTCAGGCTGGGGATATACAGAGGGAACAGGAAGATGCTGAAAAAGGATGCCAGATGAAGAACATTTCTGCTGCATGCCGGAGCGATCTTACGCATGAACCGATAGGTAACGAATACGGTTCCGATGGTAAGCAGTGAGACAAAGGCTGCAGCCGGCTTTTCACTTAATCCGAGTTTTCCCACGACAAGACCGTAGTACAGTTCCATCAGGCTGTATCCACGGCCTCTGACACCTTCGTGAATGTGGGAGCCGATATCTGCCAGATAGGTCCCCATTTTTCCGGGATATACGATGGCCTGACGCAGGTACAGCCGATAGCAGAGCGCTCCGGTCAGAACATAGAGAAAAACAAATAGTGCAAGCCAGATCAGATCCGACTTCTTCTCATAAAGAATGTGTGATTTCCTGTTGTCCATTCACTTCTCCATAATCTTAATACACAAAAAAGGTATCGCATACACGATACCTTTTCAATTTCTTATGTACCCTCAAAAC
>CACZSG010000189.1 GCA_902783665.1 uncultured Lachnospiraceae bacterium
CAAAGATGACGGTCGCAAGCAGCGCAAAGGCGCCGCAGGAAAGAATGGTGACACGGATAGTCTCCCTGATCCGCAGGCCTTTTTTAGCCCCGTAATTGTAGCCGATGATGGGGATGGTGGCCTGACCGAGTCCGTGGATGGGCATGAAAAGGAAATTCTGAAGCCGGTAGTAGACGCCGAAGAAAGCGACTGCCGAAGAGGAATATCCAATGAGCACCCCGTTCATGGAAAAAGTCATGACACTCTGCAGGGCCTGGGTAATGATGGTGGGAAGGCCTACCTGATAGATGGCAAGATCATTTTTCCCTTCCAGACGGAATCCGCGCCATTTCATCTGGATCTCCGGGTTCAGGAAACGGTTCAGAAGAAGCGCCGTGACCGCACCCAGCCACTGGCCGATCACGGTTGCAATGGCAGCGCCTGCAATGCCAAGCTGCGGAAATCCGAAGAGACCGAAGATCATGATGGGGTCCAGAATGATGTTCGTGACAGCGCCGACGATCAGGGAAACCATGCTGAGGACCGTCTTGCCGGAAGCCTGCAGGAAACGCTGCGCCATAGTCTCGATAAAGGTACCGGCACAGAATATCATACAGATATGCAGATAGGTCTCACAGAGGTCCGCGGCAGAGGAGTTCCTTGCCAGCAGGGCAGTGATCGGATGAATAAAGAACAGCCCTGCAAGAATAAATACCAGTGCTGTCAGGACGGCCAGGACAAACCCGGTCGTTGCTGCATAGCCGATCTCCTCAAATTTTCTCTGTCCAAGCAGCCGGGAGAGCAGCGCGTTCACGCCGACGCTGGTGCCGACCGCCAGAGCGATCATCAGCATCTGCACCGGATAAGCCAGGGAGGTGGCTGTAAGGGCGGTCTCAGACAGCTTTGCCACAAAAATGCTGTCCACGATGTTATAGAGAGACTGCACCAACAGTGAGATCATCAGCGGCAGAGCCATGGAAAAGAGCAGTGACGGCACGGGTTTGGTTCCCATTTTGTTTTCTTTCATAACGGTTTCCTTTCTGAGAATGGATGATTTGTAACTGAAGAATTTCTTTAAGGATTTCTTTGGGGATTTCTACGCCGATCTCCTGAAAATGGTAATAAAAAAACGCATGTGCAAATAATCAGTTTGCACATACGTTGTACGGTCGCGTCCTTTAATTATTATATGTCATTTCAGCGGAAAATGCAACTGAATTGTGGACGAGTGAGTCGCGGAGAACGTCCCTCCGACGTACTCTGATCTAGAGGTTCCGGTATCCTCCATACTTCAGGACCTTCTCATGCAGCTTTTCCGCTTCACTGTAACCTTCGTCTGCCAGCTGGGCAGCCGCCAGAGCCAGCGCTTCCTGGAAACGGCCGGCCAGCCGGTCGAACCTGGACAGGGCGAGGGTGGTACCAAGAGCCGCGTCCCGGGCGGCCTGTCGGAAGGATTCCCTTGAAACACTGCCGATGGTCCTCTCGTTCCCGATATGGAAAGACATTTCCCTGGTGCTCTGCGGATATACGACGGTGCTTACGATATCGTAGGCCGGTGCGAGGCGGATGGACTTCAGGTCAGGCGCGTAGAGTAATGAATAGTTTTTCAGATGGTTGTCTGTGTTGCCGATCAGAAAGTCGAAGACAATGATGTCCCACAGTGCCAGCTGGTCGGCCACGGGGTCTGCGGAGACGTTTCTGAGCAGTCGGAACATATCCTTCAGAAAATGTTTTTCCGCAGGTTCATATTTTTCAGCAGAAGGAATGCCAAGTGCCTGGGCGAAGTCCTCCTGGTGCAGGCGAAGCGGCAGCGGAAGGCCCTGAACCATGTGCGGGGAGTCCGGGAACCGGCGGTCGAATCTGCGGCTTGCGAAGAGAACTTCATCCTCTTTCCCGGTTCCGGTGTTCACGATAAAACTTCCGGAAACGTTAAGCCCCAGTTTTTCGGCAGTCAGCAGTGCCAGCTGTTCGTTGGCAATGATATGACGGAAACGTATATGGCTCTGCTTCAGAATATGTGTGCTCGGCGCGCTGCCGCAGGGCAGATACCAAGTGTCTGTTTCCGGATGATAATACAGCCCTGCCTTTCCGGAAGCTCCGGTCAGGGACAGATGCGTTTTAGTGACGATCTCGGCAGACTTCGAAGTACCTTCCCTTGCCAGTGCCTGTACCTGGTCCATGGACAGCTTTTCATACAGGGGAGGCGGGGCAGGTGTTCCTTCCGGAAGAATCTGGATGGCACCGATGCACTCCTCGCCCAGAGCCTGCAGAATCGAAAGATAATCGTTAGCCGCGGCATGGGCCCACTGGATGACGGAATGCCGTGTAAAGCCTTCCGGAAGCAGACCATCAAAAAAACATCTGGTCTGTGGGACAGAAAATGCTTCCCGCCGAAGAGGGAGCGAGACAGAGACCGGTACACATCCCGCAGATTCCAGATACTCTCTGCTGTAGGAAAAAACTGCCTGATCGGCCGTCAGGCCGGAGATGGTTCCGACTTTTGTCTGTACACCGTTCATTTCTATGCTTACTTGCAGATTGATCATGATATTTACGCTCCTCTGGCCGAGAGGGTCAGGTCAAGCCCAAGAAGATTTGCCATAAAAAGGGCCTTGCCCAGTTCGGCTGTTTCCTTTCCCCTCTCAAGATCTGAAATAAAGCTGATACTGAAGCCGGTGACGGCCGCTATCTCAGCCTGTGTATAATGAAGCTGTTTTCTGCGGTGCCGTAAAGCTGTTCCGAACTCCTGTGCGGAAGAGATAGTCATATAGTACCTCCTTTTTCAGCTGCCCAATAAGCCGAACGGCTCAGTTTCTGATTCCTTATTGTAATATAAACCGAACGGCTCAGTTTCTGATTCCAGATTGCAATATAAGCCGAACGGCTTATTTTTCTTTTCTCTGATTATAATAAAGCCGAACGGCGAAGTCAACTTTATTATGGCA
>CACZSG010000190.1 GCA_902783665.1 uncultured Lachnospiraceae bacterium
CGAGTACTTTAGTGGGACAGAGCGAACGTCCCTATTGTCCCGCCGGCGAACGCCTATTGCACTACTTACATAGAGATCCACCCGAACGCGTCCGCGATGGAGCTGACCAGGATGATCAGGCAGAACAGCGGGCAGGCGTAGCGGATCATGAAATTGAATACTTTTCTGCGTTTGAAGGAATGTCCGTCCTGCGTTACTTCTTCCGCCACGCGGTCCAGGCCGATGTGCCGGGTAACCAGCAGGCAGATGGCCACGGCCGAGATGGGCATCATGACGGAGTTGGTGATGAAGTCAAAGAAATCCAGGAACGGTTTTCCGATGATGGTGATGAAGGAGAGCGGACCGTAGCCCAGGCAGGACAGGGTGCCCAGCCCCACCATGATGACGGCCAGCGCTGCGGTGCCTTTATTGCGGCTCCATTTCAGTTCGTCGGAGAAGGTGGAGACCACGCTCTCTGTCAGCGCGATGGCGCTGGTGAGTGCCGCGAACAGCACCAGGACGAAGAACAGGATGCCGATGATGCGGCCGCCGCTCATTTCCGCCAGGATCTTCGGCATGGTGATGAACATCAGCGAGGGCCCTTTGTTCAGCGCGGAGGGATCTCCGCCGGAGAAGGAGAAGACAGCCGGGATGATCATCAGGCCAGCCAGGATGGCGATGGCGGTATCGAAGATCTCAACCTGGAAGGTGGAGGATTCAATCTCCACGTCTTTTTTCATATAGGACCCGAAGGTGATCAGAATACCCATGGCGATGGACAGGGAGTAGAACATCTGTCCCATGGCGGAGACCACGGTCATCCATGAAAAGTTCTTCAGATTGGGGATCAGGAAGTACTTTATTCCCTCTATCGCGCCGGGGCGGGTGAAGGAGTAAATGCTGATGATGATGGCCAGCACCAGCAGAATGGGCATCATGATGCGGGAGACCCGCTCAATGCCGTTTTCCACGCCCATGCAGATGACGGCCAGGATCATCACAACGAAGATGATGAACCAGAATTCCGTGGACTTACCATTGCTGATGAAATCCGTAAAGAAGGTATCCGTGGCGATGTCGTCCAGGTTCATGGTGCAGTAGGCGTACAGGTATTTGCATACCCAGCCGCCGATGACGGAATAATACGGAACGATGAGCGTCGGAATGATGGCGTTGATCCATCCGCCGCCTTTGGCCAGCAATCCCGATGAGAAATGCCGGAACGCGCCGACAGGGCTCTGGCCTGACGCGCGTCCGATCACAGTCTCGGCGATGATCATGGTGTAGCCGAAGGTGACTGCCAGAAGAATATAGACCAGCAGGAAGATACCGCCGCCGTATTTTGCGGCGAGGTACGGGAACCGCCAGATGTTGCCAAGGCCTACGGACGCGCCGGCAGCTGAAAGGACATAGCCAAGCTTTCCGGTGAAATTGCCGCGATTTTCTTTTTTCAATTGTTTTCCCTCCCGGGCAGCCGCAGATACGGCTGCTTTATTATTAAGTGACAATCAAAATAATAATGGCATGTGACAAGCTGTAATTATATCATTCTCCTGCTGCATTGTCACGGGCGGAAGGGTTGTCATGGGGCAGAAAATGTGGTATTTTTTTTCATACAACCGGTTATCTGGCATACAATTTGATTTATATAAAGATATCAGCGCAACCGGTATGAATTCAGGCATGCTGAGATGGCAAAACCGAAGAGGTGCTGCTGAAGATAAAAGAATAAAAGTACCAGTTACAGGTTGACGGCCGCGGCCGGAACCTGTTATAATACCCACGCTCATCGGGCAGATGAGCCGACAGTTCATTTGTACCTTCCTGTCGTTAAGTAAAACCGGGACTGCCTTGGACGGGGTTATAAACCGCGTCTTCAGCTGCCTTGCGTTTTGCAGGGCTTTTTTTATGCAGATGAGATGAGGGACGTTTACCGTGATGAGTCAGAGGGACGTTCACCTTGACTCGTTTGGGTGGGACACAGGGACGTTCGCTCTGTCCCGCTAAAGTAAAGCTGTGGCAGTTTTTCACTTTAGCGGGACAGAGCGAACGTCCCTGTGTCCCACCCGAATGAGTCAAGGTGAACGTCCCTCTGACTCATCTTACAGGAGAACGAAAATGAAAGCATTGGTCTTATTCAGCGGAGGCCTGGACAGTTCGGTCTGTCTGGGACTTGCGGTGGAAAAATACGGAGCCGGGGAAGTACTGGCCCTGTCTGTCTCCTACGGACAGAAACATAAAAAGGAACTGGAGGCGTCTGAAAAGGTAGCGGCCTTTTACGGGGTCAGGCACCTGACGCTGGACCTGGGGGAGATCTTCAGGGGAAGCACCTGCACCCTTCTGGAGGGAGCAGAGGGAGATATTCCGCATGAGAGCTACGCGGATCAGCTGTCCGGCACGGACGGTGCGCCTGTCAGCACCTATGTGCCTTTCCGGAACGGGCTGTTCCTTTCAAGTGCGGCGGCGGTCGCTTTAAGCCACGGCTGCAGCGAGATCTGGTACGGCGCCCACGCGGACGACGCGGCGGGGAATGCCTATCCGGATACCAGCACGGCCTTCAACCAGGCCATCTCCGAAGCCATCCGCATTGGCAGCGGGGAGCAGCTGAAGGTTCACGCGCCGTTTATTGACAGGACAAAGGCCCAGGTGGTGGCGGAAGGTCTGCGGATCGGCGTTCCCTTTGAACTGACCTGGAGCTGCTACGAAGGAAACGAGAAAGCCTGCGGCGTCTGCGGAACCTGCAGGGACCGCAGAGAAGCATTCCGACTGAACGGAATGGAAGACCCGCTGGAATATGAGGAGGAGAAAAGTGTCTAATGAACTGATCTTTATTGCTACTGTGCTGATCTACCTGGGCAGCGTGCTGCTGCTGTACAAGCTGTTCGGAAAGAACGGGCTTTTTGCCTTTGCCATCTTCGGAACACTGCTGGGAAATATTGCCGTGTGCAAGAGCGTGAATATTTTCGGCGTCCCCACCACGGCCGGCAACGTGCTGTACGCTTCCACCTTCCTGGTGACGGACATCCTGTCCGAAAAGTACGGAAAGAAGGAAGCCTCGAAAGCGGTGGCCTACAGCTTTACCGTAATGGTACTGTGGATGCTGGGCACGCAGATGATCCTTCTGTTTACGCCGAATGCCAATGACTTCATCAACGACAGCCTTCTCGTTGTCTTTGGCCTTGTTCCCAGAGTGACAGTTGCAAGCCTGGCCGGTTTCGTATGCAGCCAGAATCTGGACGTGTTCCTGTACCACCTGATCTGGAAAAAGACCGGAAACAGCAAAGCAAAGCTTTGGCTTCGCAACAACGGAAGTACGCTGACCAGCCAGGCCGTGGATACGGTGATCTTCACCACGCTGGCTTTCTGGGGCGTGTACCCCACAAACGTCTTTGTCAGCATCCTGCTGACCACCTACCTGTTCAAGGCAGTGGTGGCGCTGCTGGATACGCCTTTCATGTACTGGTCCAGACGGATCGTGCCGCTGGAGGAAGGGTATGAAGACCAGGGCGGGAAACGTGGCGCAGACACGGTGACGGCTTAAAACTGAGATCCTGCGGGAACGATGCAGAGCATATGACATCACGGAAACCGCACCGGAATTGCAGACAGATGGGAAAGCAATACCGATCAATGATCTTATAAAGAGGGGAATTATACCATGAGAGAAAAAGAAAACCTGACAAAACTGGGCAGCAACGGTACCGTATACAAAACAGATTACGATCCGTCCCTGCTGGAATCCTTCAGCAACAAGCATCCGGGAAACGACTATTTTGTCAAATTCAACTGCCCGGAATTTACCAGTCTCTGCCCCATCACCGGACAGCCGGACTTCGCCAACATCATCATTTCCTATGTGCCGGATGAGAAGCTGGTGGAGAGCAAATCCCTGAAGCTGTATCTGTTCTCCTTCCGCAATCACGGAGACTTCCACGAGGATGTGGTGAACATCATCATGAAGGACCTGATCGCGCTGATGGATCCGAAGTACATTGAGGTATGGGGAAAATTCCTGCCGCGCGGCGGACTGTCCATCGACCCGTACTGCAACTACGGAAAACCGGGCACACGCTGGGAGGCGGCAGCCTGGGAGCGGCTGAAAAACCATGACCTGTACCCGGAAAAGGTGGATAACCGGTGACAGCGCGCTCTGTCCGGAATGAGGAGTAGTTCGTCGTACTGCGGGCTATGCAGGAATTTGTAATA
>CACZSG010000191.1 GCA_902783665.1 uncultured Lachnospiraceae bacterium
GAGATGATCGGCCATATCGTGGTGCAGATGGAGCACGAACGGGGACTGGACCGGAGCGCTGCCATCGCCGATATGCGTTTTTCCTTCATCGAGAAAGTGTGCAGCCGGACAGTCCGGAAACCGAAGGAGAGCAGGGAGCGGATCCGCAGTGAAAGGCTGGACCGGGTACTGACAGGGAAATATACCGCCATCCCGGCGTTCATCGGCATTATGGGACTGGTCTTTTTCCTGACCTTCAACGTGATAGGCGCATGGCTGCAGGGCCTTCTTGAAAAAGGCATCGACGCGCTGGCTGCCATGACAGGTCAGGCGCTGGCGGCCGCCAATGTGAACGCGGCGCTTCAGGGACTGATCCTGAAGGGTATCTTCGCGGGCGTCGGAAGCGTGCTCAGCTTCCTGCCCATTATTGTGACGCTGTTCTTCTTCCTCTCTATGCTGGAGGATTCGGGATATATTGCCAGAGTCGCCTTTGTGATGGACCGTCTGCTGCGCCGCATCGGCCTTTCCGGCCGGAGCATCGTGCCGCTGCTGATCGGATTCGGGTGTACGGTGCCCGCCGTGATGGCTACCCGGACCCTGCCCAGTGAGCGCGACCGCAAGATGACCATCCTGCTGACGCCGTTCATGAGCTGTACGGCCAAGCTGCCCATCTATGCGTTTTTCGTGAACGCGTTTTTCCCGAAACGCGGGGCACTGATCATGACAGGCCTTTACGTGCTGGGTATCGTGACCGGCATTCTGGCGGCCCTTCTGTTCCGGAACACTTTATTTAAGGGCGAAGCTGTTCCGTTTGTGATGGAACTGCCGAACTACCGCCTGCCAGGGCCGCGGAACGTGATGCTGCTGCTCTGGGAAAAGGCGAAGGATTTTCTTCAGAGGGCGTTTTCCGTCATTCTGATCGCCACCATCGTGGTGTGGCTTCTGCAGAGTTTTGACCTGCATTTTTCACTGGTGCAGAATTCGCAGGACAGCATCCTTTCCATGATCTCAGGTTTCCTGGTGCCTCTGATGAGGCCGGTGGGGCTGGGAGACTGGCGCATCTGCACGTCGCTCCTCTCCGGCTTTATGGCCAAGGAGAGCGTGGTCTCCACGCTGGAGATCCTGTTCGGGGCGGATGTGACTTCCGCCATCAGCACCTCCTCCGCGGCGGCCCTGCTGGTGTTCTCGCTGCTTTATACCCCCTGCGTGGCTGCGACGGCGGCCATCCGAAGGGAACTCGGCACCAGATGGGCGGCAGCGGTCGTGATATGGCAGTGCGTCATTGCCTGGATCGGTGCGTTCCTTGTACACCTTGTTTTTTAAGGAGGCGTTGCCATGAACCTGGCGGATGTGCTGATTCTGATCATTCTGTGCGCCGTAGTTGTCCTTGCTGCGGGAACGGCGGTGCGCCGCAGGAAAAGCGGCGGCTGCTGCGGTACCTGCAGCGGATGCGGCGGCGCCTGCGGGAAAAGTGAACCTGTTCGAACTGATCTGAAATAAAGAAAGGGGACATTCTTTTGTCTACGGAAGATTACAAGAAAGCCTGTAAAATGGGCCGGAGAAACTATAATGCCAGACTGCTGCAGGGAAAGAAGCCTACGCTGGAGGTGCTGGATGAGATCCTGCCTTCAAAGGGAGCCCTTTCCCAGGTCTCTTTAGGCCTGGTGCAGATTCCCATCGACCAGATCGTCGGGACCCGGTATGAGGGCAGAAGCGGATCCTTCGCTTCCAATTTCATGCCGATCCTGGACGAGAAGACGGAGTTTGCCAATAAATGGAGCAACCTCTCCACGGCGCATGAGGAGGAAGGCATCCGGGACCCGATCAAAGCCTATGAATACATGAACAAGTTCTACGTGGAAGAGGGAAACAAGCGTGTCAGCGTCATGAAATTCTTCCAGGCGGACTCCATACCGGGAAACGTCACCAGGATCCTGCCGCCCAGAACGCAGGAGAAGAAAAACAGGATCTACTATGAATTTGTGGATTTCTACCGCTATGCCCGCATCAATTATATCTGGTTCACCAGGCTGGGAAGCTTCGCGAAGCTGCAGGCCGCGGTGGGCAAGGAACCGGAGGACCTCTGGACAGATGACGACCGGACGGAATTCAGCTCTGTCTACACCCATTTTTCCGCTGCCTTCAAGGCAAGAGGCGGAGAAAAGCTGACCATTACCACGGGGGACGCGTTCCTGGCCTATATTGAACTGTACGGATACGAGACCGCCCAGAAGCAGTCTGCCGCCGAGCTGAAGGAAGCCCTGGCCAAGTGCTGGGAGGAGTTCCAGATCCTGCAGGAGGACGATGAGATCTCGCTGCACATGGATCCTTCCGAGGAGAAGGAGAAGAAACCGCTGCTTTCCAGGCTGCTGCCCGGAGGAAAGACCACGCTGAAGGTGGGCTTCATCTATGAAAAGACCGTGGCTTCCTCCGCCTGGACCTATTCCCACGAACTGGGCCGCATCCACCTGGAACAGACCTTCCCGGGGGAGATCACCACGGTGGGATACCAGAACATCACGGCGGATACCGTCGCGGAGACCATCGAACAGGCCATTGCCGACGGCTGCAACCTGATCTTCACCACAACGCCGGCCTTTGCCCAGGCCAGTGTCAAGGCTGCCATCGAATACCCGCATGTGCGGATCCTGAACTGTTCTCTGAACACTTCGCACCGGTATATCCGCACCTACTACGCCAGAATGCACGAGGCCAAATTCCTGATGGGCGCCATTGCGGGCGCCATGGCGGAAAACAACCGTATCCTTTATCTGGCGGACTATCCCATGTTCGGCACCATCGCGCACATCAACGCCTTCGCGCTGGGCGCCAAGATGATCAATCCGCGCGCGCAGGTCTATCTGGAATGGAGCACCCAGAAGGGGATCGACATTAATGAGAAGATCTGGCAGATCCGTCCGGACTGCATCTCCGGCCGCGACATGGTGATCCCGGACCAGGAGGTGCGCTATTTCGGACTGTATCACCGCAGCAGGAACGGCCATGCCCACAACCTGGCCATGCCGCTGTGCCACTGGGGCAAGTTCTACGAGCGGCTGATCCGCACCATCATGGACGGCACCTGGAAGAACGACGACGATTCCGGCGAGGCGAAGGCCATCAACTACTGGTGGGGCATGTCCTCCGGCGTGGTGGACGTGATCTGCTC
>CACZSG010000192.1 GCA_902783665.1 uncultured Lachnospiraceae bacterium
CAGGCCATCGTAGAAGCCTACCTGGGAGACCCGGTTCCGGAAGTGGAAACGGAAGCTGAAACTGAATAAAGTGAGTCAGAGGGACGTTCACTGTGACTCATTATGTCTGCCGGCGCTCAGCAATGCTGAGCGCCGCTTTCATAATGAGTCACGGTGAACGTCCCTCTGACTCACTTTGAGTTATAGAAAAAAAGGTCTGCCATCAACAGCAGACCTTTTCACATTAAAACGGAGTAACGAAACTGTTATCAGGAAAGAACGGGTTTTATTTCGGAAGCAAGAATGTTAAGAACATCTTTCGGATCCAGTCTGCACCAGGAAGATATTTCATCTACGGTCTTCCCGCTTTCTTTCAGCAGCCAGACCATTTCCGCGATGCCCTGAGCCTTGCCTTCCGCGATACCCTGGGCTTTACCTTCCTCAAGCCCCATGGCCCTTCCTTCTTTGTATCCGTCTCTTCTTCCATCTGCCCGTCCGTCGCGGACAGCATCCCAATAGTTTGCAGAGTAGATCATATAGTCCGACCTCCATTCCCTGTTCAGCCTGGCATCTTTTACGGCGGAATCCAGTTCCTGAATGTAGGGATCATCTGAGATGCTGCCGTTCATGTAGTCGAGAAATGATCTGAGAGGATCTGAGATATCACCGGTTACGCCTCCGGCGTTCAGGAACAGTTTACAGGATCCGTCGCCCAGTGTAATGTCCGGGTTTTCAGTACACCTGTTTCTGCGGCTCGGGAAACAGGATCTCTTCAATATTCCGTTCGGGCAGGATCCGACGAAGAAGTTCCAGAAGAAGATGCGGATAGGCAGTCATGATCTTGCAGAACAGGAAGTCGTTCTCTATGGTCAGCTGTTCCCAGGATGAATTTGATAAAAGCGGATGTTCAGACATGAAAAACTCCTTTCAGAGCACCTCTGGCTGATGGAAGGAAGTGGGAAGAACAAGAAGCAGTTGCTAAGAAGCGGAAAAACGCGCCAGGGCACATAAATACACATATTGATATTAAGCGGCAACAATTACATGTTAGATATATAACACATAATAATACATAAGTCAACATATTAATAATAAAAGCATGGTTAGTAAACCCTTTCTTCGAACGCTTGACTTGCCTATTTCCTTGCTTTATAGTGAAATAAGCGTAATCAATGTGCGAAAATGGTACCGTAGAAAACAAGCTGAAAAAGTGAGTTGTTGATTAAATTGAGAAGGAGAAATGTGATGCTGAAAATTACATTTATGGGAGCTGGCAGCACGGTCTTTGTGCGGAACGTGATCGGTGACTGCATGTGCACGCCTGCGCTGCGGGACGCTGAAATCGCATTGTATGATATTGATGCGGAGAGACTGAAGGATTCCCAGATCATCCTGGAGGCGCTGAACCGGAACATCAACGAATCCCGCGCGAAGATCTGTACTTATCTGGGCGTGGAGAACCGGAAAGAAGCCCTGCGGGGAGCCCGTTTTGTCATCAACGCCATCCAGGTGGGCGGTTACGATCCCTGTACAATCACGGATTTCGAGATCCCTAAAAAATACGGCCTGCGTCAGACGATTGCAGACACACTGGGCATCGGCGGCATCATGCGGGCGCTGCGGACCATTCCGGTCATGGAAGGCTTTGCCAGAGATATGGAGGAGGTCTGCCCGGACTGTATTTTCCTGAATTATACGAACCCCATGGCCATGCTCTCCGGCTACATGCAGCGCTATACCGGCGTTCAGACGGTGGGGCTGTGCCACAGTGTACAGGTGTGTTCCTCCACTCTGCTGGAGGAGCTGGGCATGTCGGACCGGCTGGAGGGGCGTACGGAGCTGATCGCTGGGATCAACCACATGGCCTGGCTGCTGGAGATCCGGGACCGGGACGGGAACGATCTCTATCCGGAAATCCGTGAGAGGGCTCTTAAAAAGAACCGGACGGAAAAGCACAAGGATATGGTGCGTCTGGCCTATATCAACCACCTGGGCTATTACTGCACGGAATCCAGCGAGCACAATGCGGAATACAATCCGCTGTTCATCAAGTCCCGCTATCCGGAGATGATCGAAGACCTGCAGATTCCACTGGATGAATATCCGCGCAGATGTATCGAACAGATCAACGGCTGGAACAAAGAAAAAGAAACCATTCTGGCGGACGGAAAGATCACCCATACACGCAGCCGGGAATATGCTTCTTACATCATGGAGGCAGTGGTGACGGGAAATCCGTACAAGATCGGCGGAAACGTGCTGAACACGCACCTGATCGACAATCTGCCCCTGGAGGCCTGTGTGGAGGTTCCGTGCCTGGTGGACGGCAGCGGCATTACGCCGTGTCATGTGGGCAGGCTCCCGGAACAGTGTGCGGCCATGAACCGTACCAATATCAATGTTCAGCTGCTGACCATCAAGGCGGCCCGCACCCGGAAGAAAGAAGATATTTACCGCGCGGCCATGCTGGATCCGCATACGGCAGCGGAACTGAATATCGACGATATCGTTGCCATGTGCGATGAACTGATCGAGGCGCACGGACCCTATATGAGCATGTATTCCTGATGCAAAACGGATCCTGTGATGAAGACAGGTGTTTCCGGAACCGATTTCAGCAAGAACATAATATTATAAAAATCACCTTGAACATATAAACAAACAGGAGGGAAATGCGACATGAAAAAGCAGAGATTTAACGACAACTGGCTGTTCCATGAAGGCAGCGGAAGCTCACTGGAGGCGCTGATCGGCGGAGCCGGAAAAGAGCCGAAAAAGGTGACTCTTCCCCACGATGCTTCCGTGGAAAGGGAGCGCAACCCGCAGGAACCGAACGGAAGCGGAAACGGCTTTTTCCGGGAAGAGAACATGCATTATACCAAGGAATTCTCCCTGGACGCCGCAGACGCGGACAAGAACATCTGGCTGGAGTTTGAAGGTGCCTATCAGAATTCCTTCGTTTATATCAATGGTTCTTTTGCCGCAAAACATCCCTACGGCTACAGCAACTTCTACGTAGATGCTACCAGATATGTCCGTTTTGACAGGCCCAACCAGATCAAGGTGGTTCTGAAGAACGGTGTTCCCAGCGGCCGCTGGTACACCGGCGGCGGCCTCTACCGCGATGTGAACCTGATGGTGGCGGACCGTCTGCACCTTGTTCCGGACGGGATCCGGCTGGCGGCCGTTGAGGCGGAAGAGGACCAGGCAGTCATCCGTGCGGAATCCGATATTGAATACACAGGGACAGGAACCAGAGCCGTCACCCTGACCGTACAGCTTCTGGAGGACGGAAAGCCGGTCGCCCAGGATACCATTCCGGTCACAGTGGAAGAACATTCCAGGAACACCTATCGCCAGAAACTGTATGTGGAGGCGCCGAAACGCTGGGATGAGGAGAATCCCTATCTCTATACCTACAAGGCTTTTCTGTGTGAAGGGGAGACGGTGCTTGACACGGAAGAGGGCACCTTCGGAATCCGCAAGCTGCAGCTGGACAGAAAACACGGCCTTCGCGTCAACGGGAAAGAAGTAAAGCTGCGCGGCGGCTGCATTCACCATGACAACGGCGTGACAGGAACGGCAGAATTTGCGGACACCGCGGAATTCCGTGTCAGAAAACTGAAGGAAGCCGGATACAATGCCATCCGCAGCTCCCACTACCCGATGGGAAGACGTCTGCTGGAGGCCTGCGACAGGCTGGGCATGTATGTAATGGATGAGTTTTCGGATGTCTGGACCACCACGAAGGTGGACTTCGACTATGGCATGCATATGGCCGAATGGTGGGAGCAGGACATCACGAACCTGGTAAACAAGGACTATAATCACCCGTGCGTCATCATGTACTCCATCGGAAACGAGATCCCGGAGACGGGGAACCGTTTCGATGTACAGTGGGGCAAGAAGCTGGCCGACAAGCTGCGCAGCCTGGACGACTCCAGATATGTGACCAACAGCCTGAACCTGCTGCTCAGCATTATGGACCGTATGGGCGAACTGATGGCAGCCATGGCGGGCGGCGCCGGGCAGGAGAATGCCGGGGCTGCGGAAGCGCCGGTGGAGATCAACAGCGCCATGAGCAGCCTGGGAGATATGATGGAACAGGCCATTGCCAGCGATTTTGCGGGCGAAGCGACCGAGGAAGCCTTCGGGCAGGTGGACATTGCCGGATACAATTACGGCACCGTTCGCTATGAAAAAGACCTGGAGAAGTATCCCAACCGCATCATCGTCGGTTCCGAGACCTATCCGGGAGATCTGGCAAAGAACTGGGAGCTGGTGGAGAAGCACCCGGCCATCATCGGCGACTTCTCATGGACTTCCTGGGATTACCTGGGCGAAGCCGGTATCGGACGGATCGGATACAACGAAGAGAGTTCCTTTGGATTCTATGCGCCGTATCCCTACAAGGCGGCGTACTGCGGCGACATTAACCTGATCGGTGACAGACGCCCGGTTTCCTACTGGAGAGAGATCATCTGGGGACTGCGCGAGGCTCCGTATCTTTCCGTGCAGCCGCCGAAGTACTATGGAATGAAGAAGAACCTGACTCCCTGGTGCACGACGGATGCGGTGAGAAGCTGGAACTGGAGCGGCTTCGAAGGAAAGCCCGTTATTGTCGAAGTTTATGCGGATGCCGATGAGGCAGAGCTGTTCGCCAACGGTGTCTCCGTGGGCAGAAAAGCAGTCGGAGAGGAGAAGAAGTGCATCGCGCTCTTTGACACTGTTTATACGCCTGGAACACTGGAAGTGGTGGTGTACAAGGACGGAAAGGAAACCGGCCGTGACGCCATAGCAACCGCAAAGGAAGAAGTACAGATCGTTGCGCACGCGGAAAAGACCCAGATTGCTGCTGATGAAAGCGAGCTGGCCTACGTGGAGATCTGCCTGGTGGACGAGGACGGTGTGCTGAATCCGGGATGTGACAAGGAAGTTTCCATTTCCGTGGAAGGACCGGGAACCGTTCTGGGCTTCGGAAGCGCGAATCCGGAATCAGAGGAAAACTATTTTGACCGGACCGCAAAGGCATACGAAGGACGCCTCCGCGCAGCCATCCGAGGGACTGGCGAAAAAGGCACCATCACGGTCACACTGCATGCTGAAGGCTGCAGAGATGAAAAAGCAGAGATAGAGGCGGTCTGATCGTTGAACAGTTCTTTCCAAACCGAGATTATCAGAAGCAGACGGAAGACCTTTTCCGTACAGATCAAAGGGAACCGTCTGCTGGTAAAAGTCCCTCTGGGGGCAGGCGACAGGGAGATCGCGGATTTCCTGAAAAAACATGAGCGCTGGATCGTCACGCACCTGGAAAAAGCACAGGCCTCGCAGCAGAAAGCTGCCGAGGCCGGTCTGCTTTCCATGGAGGAGATCCGCGCGCTGGCGGATCAGGCGCTTCAGGTGATTCCAGAGCGGGTGCGTTACTATGCGCCGCTGATGGGCGTTACCTATGGACGGATCACCATCCGGAACCAGCGCAGCCGTTGGGGAAGCTGTACTTCAAAGGGAAACCTGAATTTCAACTGCCTGCTGATGCTGTGCCCGCCCGAGGTTGTGGACAGCGTGGTGGTGCACGAACTGGCCCACCGGCTGGAGATGAATCACTCCGACCGGTTCTATGCCCAGGTGCTCCGGGTCTTTCCGGAATATCCGAAATGGGACAGATGGCTGAAAGAGAACGGCCCTGTCCTGATGCAGCGCATGACAGGATAATGTTTTCTTTTCCGTGCTCAGGGACGGAATAATTATCTTTTCAGCGGCAGTATGATAGAATATCTTTCATGATACTTCCAAATATGTCTGATGATGCTTCGGTCGGCGGGCCGAATGAAGAAGCTGGAGATATTGAGCTGAAGAGGCATTAAGGAAGTTATACAAAAGGGGCCTGGCCCTCCAGGGAAGAGCCAGGCCTCAAATAATCAGAAGAGGAGTTCAGTTATGGTCACAAACGACAAGAGTATAGTGGAATTGAAACATTCTATTCTCCGGGACATCTGCACGCTTGCTTGGGAGGACAGACTGACAGCAGAAAATACCGAGAAGATCGTCTATGAAGTAAGCCCCGGACCCAAGCCGGAATACCGGTGCTGTGTTTACAAAGAGAGGGAGATCGTGCGGGGCAGGATCCGCCTGGCAATGGGGGAATGCCCGGATGTCACCCACGAGACGAAAAACGTGGTGGCCGTGATCCCGGCTGCCTGCGACGACTGCCCCATCCAGGACTATTTCGTTTCGGACATCTGCCGGTTCTGCCTTGGAAAGGCATGCCTGAACTCCTGTAAGTTCGGTGCCATCACGCCCGGCGATACCAAGATGAAGATCGATCCCGGAAAGTGCAAGTCCTGCGGTATGTGCGCGAAGGCCTGCCCGTTCGGCGCCATCATCCATCAGACCAGGCCCTGTAAAAAGGCCTGCCCGGTGAACGCCATCTCCTACGACGAGGCCGGCATCTGCAGGATCGACGAGGATAAATGCATTCACTGCGGTCACTGTATCCATAACTGTCCGTTCGGCGCCATCGGCTCCAAGATCTATGCTGTGCCGGTGATCGAAGCCATTAAGAGCGGAAAGCGGGTCATCGCCATGTGCGCACCGGCAACGGAAGGCCAGTTCGGCGATAAGATCGGCATGGCTTCCGTGAAGGCTGCGCTGAAGAAGATCGGTTTTGCCGACATGGTAGAAGTGGGACTGGGCGGAGACATGACAGCTGCTTACGAAGCCGTGGAATGGATCGAGGCGAAGAAGGAAGGCAGAAAGATGACTACCTCCTGTTGTCCTGCTTTCATTTCCATGCTGCGTCACCATTTCCCGAAGCAGTACGAAGAGAATAAATCCACCACGGTGTCTCCGATGGTTGCTGTATCCCGTTATCTGAAACATGAGGATCCGGACTGCGTCACGGTCTTCATCGGGCCGTGCATCGCGAAGAAGGGCGAGACCTTAAGCGAGTTCATCAAAGACAGTGCCGACTATGCACTCACCTACGGTGAAATGGTGGCGCTGCTGGATTCCCGCGGCGTCAAAGTGGAACCGGTGGAAGAGGATTACCAGGAAGCCTCCATCTTCGGGAAGAAATTCGCGGGCAGCGGCGGCGTGGCCGGTGCCGTGCTTGAGGTAATGGAGGAACTGGGTGAGGATACCTCCGACATCCGGCTGATGACCTGCGCGGGCGGAGATGAATGCCGCAAGGCGGTCATGCAGCTGAAGGCAGGCAGACTGGATGCCGACTTTATAGAGGGAATGATCTGCCCCGGCGGCTGCGTAGGCGGCCCGTCCAAGCACCAGGCGGAATCGCTGGTGATCAAGGCCCGCGGAACGCTTCTGGCACAGGCGGACGGCAGAAAGATCCTGGAAAACCTGAAGAAATATCCCATGGACCAGTTCTCCATGCACAGAGACGGAAGCATTTCCCCGGAGAGCAGTCCATTTGCGAAGGAGGGACACGCATGATCAGCAACAAGCCAATGTTTGACCGGTTCTTCCGGTATATCAGCATAGATACCCAGTCTTCCGAGGAGGAAACCCAGGTGCAGCCTTCCACACAGAAGCAGAAGGACCTGGCGGCCATTCTGTACGCGGAACTGCAGGAACTTGGCGCTGAGGCGTTTTACGATGAGGAGAACGGCTATGTCTACGCGCAGCTTCCCGGGGAAGAGCCGGCCCTCGGTTTCGTGGCCCACATGGATACCTCACCGGCAGCCAGCGGAAAAGATGTGAAGGCCCGGATCGTGGAGGTTTATGACGGAACACCGGTCATCCTGTCAGAAGCAGATGCCGGCAGCGGCCGTCCGGCGGTCATTCTGGACCCGGCGGATTTCCCGGAGCTTCTGGCGCATCAGGGAGAGGATCTGATCGTCACCGACGGCAGGACACTGCTGGGTGCCGACGACAAGGCCGGCGTCGCCGAGATCATGAACCTTTTCGCTTTCTACGCTAAAAACCCGGATGTCCCGCACAGAAGGCTGTGCCTTGCCTTCACACCGGATGAAGAGGTTGGCCGCGGGACCGAGCATTTCAATCTTGAAAAGTTCGGGGCGAAAGAGGCCTACACCGTGGACGGCGGAAAGCTGGGCGAGCTGGAATACGAATGCTTCAACGCAGCCGCGGCGAAGATCGAGATCGCAGGGAAAAGCGTGCATCCCGGTTCCGCCAAGAATCAGATGGTCAACGCGGCAGCCCTTGCGGTGGAGTTCCATCAGATGATGCCTGCGGCGGAGGTTCCGGAGCACACGGAGGGATACGAAGGTTTTTATTTCCTTGAGGAGATCTGCGGAGACTGTGAGAACGCCTGCCTGAAGTACATCATCAGGGACCATGACCGCACGAAATTTGAGAACCGGAAAAAGACGGTTCAGAACATCACCGCGTATCTGAATGAAAAATACGGGGCGGGCACCTTCCGGCTGACCCTGCGCGATCAGTATGCCAATATGGCAGAGGGCATGAAGGACCATATGCACCTCATCGAGCGAGCAAAGCAGGTGATGACGGATCTTGGCGTAGCGGTGACCGAAGTTCCGATCCGCGGAGGCACGGACGGCGCAGCCCTTACCTATATGGGCGTCCCCTGTCCGAATCTGTGCACCGGAGGCTACAATTTCCACGGACGTTACGAGTACGCTTCCGTCCAGGAGATGGAGACCTGCGCGCAGATGCTGATCCGGCTGGCGGAGATCTGATAAGACAGGATTCTATCAGCATTCCAAATGGAACTTCACCAAGTTCGTTGTGGACCGTCAGGGAAATGTTGTGGCCCGTTTTGAGCCGACCGCGGATATGGCCGAGGTAGAAGGCTGCATCAAGGCACTTCTGTAAAATGAAATTATGTGCAGAAGCAGGGCGTCCGATTGACTTTTCGGAGGAATCTGTGATATGGTTGCTGTGGTTTTGAGGGAACAGCGGGACTGTTAAGACAGCATCCGGGAAAAGCTTCCGTAAAACAAAAAACTGCGTAAAAGCGGAACAGAACTGAATAAAAGAAGACACGATACAAGCAGGAGCGTTCGCTCCCACTGATACGATACGGGGAGACGCTGCCGGTGTATGTGTAAGATCAGGGACATGTGCCATTGGCGCATGTCCTTTTTTGTGCCTTTTTGGCGTTTGCTATTTACCGGCATAAAAAGGAGGAGAAGAATGGAACAAAAATCAAATGCTTTTCTGGAAAATGAGAAACTTGGGAAACTGATGCGGATGTTTGCAATTCCGTGCATTATTTCCCTGCTGGTCGGAGCGCTGTACAACATCGTGGACCAGATCTTCATCGCCAACGCCACTTACCTTGGTTCCTACGGAAATGCCGCCAACAACGTGGTCTTTCCGCTGACGGTCGTGGCCCTGGCCATCGCCGTGATGATCGGAGACGGATGCTGTGCTTTTGTCAGCATCAGCCTTGGCGCGAACCGTAAAGAGGAAGCTCATAAGAGCATCGGCAGCAGTGTCATGCTTTGTGTTGGCGTAAGCCTTATCCTCACGGTTCTCTATCTGGTCTTTCAGGACCAGATTCTGACCATGTTCGGAGGACGGGTGAATGACGAGACCTTCCGGCTGGCAAAAGAGTACTTTACCTGGATCTCCTACGGTATACCGTTCTACATGTTCGGGCAGGCCATGAATCCGGTCATCCGTTCCGATGGAAGCCCCCGCTTCGCCATGGTCTGCACGGTGATCGGTGCTGTGTTCAACATCATCTTCGACCCGATCTGTATTTACGTGCTGAAATGGGGCATGATGGGCGCTGCCGTGGCCACGGTAGGCGGCCAGGTGATCACCGCCCTGCTGTCTGTGTGGTATCTGTGCCATATGAAAGCTATCCGTCTTGAAAAAAGAAGCTTTGGTCTGTCCGGCGGCCTGATGAAGAAGTACCTGCCCCTCGGATTTACCAGCTTTCTTTCCCAGATCTCCCTGGTAGCTTCCATGGCTGCCGTCAACAACATGGTGGTGAAATACAGTGCCATGGACGAGATCTTCGGCCAGGCACAGTATGCGCAGATCCCCATGGCGGTGGTAGGAATCGTCATGAAATTCTTCCAGATCGTCATTTCCATCTGCGTCGGTATGGCGGCCGGCTGCATCCCGGTGGTCGGCTATAATGTAGGCGCAGGCCGGAAGGACCGCGTAAAGGATCTGTTCAAAATGCTGCTTTCGGCCGAATTTATACTGGGCCTTGTCGGGCTGGTGATCGTGGAATGCTTCCCGCGCAGTCTCATCGGTATTTTCGGCGCCGCAAACGAGAGTGTCTACTATACACAGTTTGCCGTCAAGGCATTCCGCACCTACCTCTGTATGATGCCGCTGGCCACCGTGAACAAGGGAACCTTCATTTATATG
>CACZSG010000193.1 GCA_902783665.1 uncultured Lachnospiraceae bacterium
CAGAACGACCGCACGGATCTGCCGGGTATATTTCGAGGACATGGAAATTCCCAGTGTGAGGGCGGGCAGAAAAACACTTTTCATATTCACGCCGGTCGATATAACAGGGAACCATCCCAGCCTTACGGAGAACAGCCGCATCAGAAGAAGGGCCGTGAAAAAGCCGGGAAGGGAGTTGCCGGTAAAGCTGAGAAACCGAATGATCAGGTCGACAGCCTTATGATGTCTGACAGCGGCCAGGATCCCCAGCGGCAGTGA
Organism: uncultured Lachnospiraceae bacterium; assembly: GCA_902783665.1. Classification (GTDB taxonomy): domain Bacteria; phylum Bacillota; class Clostridia; order Lachnospirales; family Lachnospiraceae; genus Choladousia. Next base: position 259 of record CACZSG010000193.1, read on the forward strand.
GACAACCACCGTCATGATGATGGAGACCAGGGCAAGAAGCAGGGTGGCCGGGAGTTTGGACATAAAAGTGGTGAGGACGTCTCTGCCGGAGACGTAGCTGACTCCCATGTCTCCGGTAAGCATGCGGAAAAGCCAGCGGAAATACTGTACGGGGAAAGAATCGTTCAGCCCATGCCGGGCCCGTGCGCTTTCCAGCACCTCGGAGGAAACGGCGGCACCGGTGTTTCCGTACAGTTCCGTTACCGCGTCGCTTCCCGCCAGGTGCATCATGGCAAAGGATAAAAATGTAATTCCAAGAAGAACCGGCAGCAGCTGTATCAGCCGCCGCAGAATGATTTTTTTCATCTCGTCTGATCTGCTCCGTTCATCCTCCCGCCGGTGCAGGAGATGGGTTTGATACGAATCTTTATTCAGTTTAAACTTTTTATCCTGACAGACAAGCCCCGCCGGGGGATTCTCAAAAGAAAAAGGTTGGCATTTGTGAGCCCTTTCATTATAATTAACTGCGGTTAAGCTATGATGATAATGACGGATAGACTGAATGATAATACAGAAGAATGAAAGGAACCTACCAGGAGAATGATACATTCAGAACTGTTTGAGGCAAACCGCAGCTACTGGACAGGCAGGGCTCCGGGATACTCGGAAGTGAACAGGACGGAATTAAATACGAAACAGCATCAGAAATGGAGATGGGAGATCTACCGCAGCATCCGAAACCGGTTTCCGGATACGCCGGCAGGGGAGATCCGGGTGCTGGACGCGGGCTGCGGACCGGGATTTTTCTCCATTATCCTGGCGGAACTCGGTTTCAGCGTCACCGCCATCGACCTGTCCCCGGCCATGATCCGGGAAGCACGGAAAAATGCGGGCAGACTGGCGGGAACCATTACATTCCGCGAGATGAACGCCGAAAAACTTGATTTTCCGGACGCGGTTTTTCACGCGGTGGTCTCCAGAAACCTGACCTGGAATCTGCCCCACCCGGAAAAGGCCTATCAGGAGTGGATGCGTGTTCTTGTTCCGGGCGGGCTGCTGCTGAATTTAGACGCGAACTGGTACCGCTTCCTTTTTGATGAAGAGGCCGCCAGGGGCTATGAAGAGGACCGGAAACAGACCGCGCTTTCGGGCATAAAAGACGAGAATATCGGTGAAAATTTTGATGTGATGGAACAGATCGCCCGCCAGGTTCCGCTGTCCAAAATACAGCGGCCCCAGTGGGACCGCCAGATCCTCACCGGCATAGGCATGAAGACTACCTGCGACCCGGAAATCTGGAAAAGTCTGTGGTCTGCAGAGGAAAAGATCAACTTCTCATCCACCCCTCTGTTCATGCTGCAGGCGGTAAAATCAATAGACAATGGGAATTCAGTATGATAAAATGTAATTCAATGAGTGGCGCCGTGCGCTGAATTGACAGGAGGGTTTGTACCATGAGCGAATTAAACGAAAAAACGGTTGAAGCTGCAAAGGAAGTTCTTGATAATCTGGCGGAAACGGCCAGAGCTGCCGGAGAAAAGATGTCAGGTGTTGCGCTCGAAGCTGCGAAGGCTGCTGTTGAAGCGACAAGAGCTGCGGCTGCAGCCGTAGAGGAAAAAGCGCAGGAAACTGCTGAAGTTCTGGAGCAGAAGACAGCGGATGCTGCTGCCGAAAAGGCGGAAGAAGCCATTGAAAAGTCTGAAGAAGCTGCAGTGGCTGCTGAAGAAAAGGCTGAGGAAGCTGCACCGGCAGAAAGCATGGCGGATTACGAAGAGCAGATCAATGCTTCCTTCAAACAGGTTCATGAAGGGGACATCCTGACCGGCACGGTCATCGGTATTTCTGACGACGAGATCGTTCTGGACTTCGGTTCCTATACGGACGGTGTCATCAAACTGAAAGATGCCAGCGACGACCCGAACTTCTCCTTCAGCCAGATGGAAATCGGCCAGCAGGTCAGCGGCACGGTGATCAAGCGCGATAACGGCGAAGGCCGTCTTCAGCTTTCCATGAAGGAAGCCGCTGCAGTTCTTGCCTGGGACCGCCTGAAAAAACTCATGGATGAAAAGACACCTGTCCGCGTGAAGATCAGCCAGATCGTTAAGGGCGGCGCAGTTGCATATCTGGAAGGCATCCGCGGATTCATTCCTGCTTCCAGACTTTCCCTTACTTATGTAGAGGATCTGAATCAGTTCCAGGGCCAGGAGATGGATGTTCTGGTCATCACGGCAGACGAAGGCGAAAAACGCCTGGTTCTCTCCGCCCGCGAGATCCTGCGTGAGAAAGCGGAAGAGGAACGCAAAAACCGTGTATCCAACGTGGAAGTCGGCCTTGTGACCGAGGGCACGGTGGAAAGCCTGAAACCGTACGGCGCATTCGTACGTCTCGGCAACGGCCTTTCCGGACTGCTGCATGTTTCCCAGATCAGCCAGCAGAGGATCAAACATCCGAGCGCTGTTCTGGAGGAAGGCCAGACCGTCAAGGTGAAAGTCATCGGGACAAAGGACGGAAAGATCAGCCTCAGCATGAAGGCGCTTGAAGATAACACAGCGAAAGAGATCGTTGAAGAAAAGGTCGAGATTCCGGCAAGCGAGAGCATTTCCACTTCCCTGGGAGATCTGCTGAAGGGCCTGAAGCTGTAAACAGAAAACCGAAAACCGGATATTGAAATTGCTTAAAGGGGAAACACTGACATGGTCGGTGTTTCCCTTGCCATATCTGTCCTTCTGTGCACCCGCTCATTGCGGTGCCCTGCTGACGGACATGGCTCTGACAACCGACGGTGATCCGGCCGCAGGCAGTGCTCCGATGATCCGAAGGGGTGCAGTGTATAACAAACTGTGAAACAAGGGGTAATGGGGAGACCATGAGGTTACTTAAGGAAAAAGTATCTTTTCTGAAAACGACAGTTGTTCTGTCAGCGCTGGCAGTTATGGTGACGGCCGGTCAGGCATCGGCACAGATGCAGCAGGGAATATATGAAATCGCAAGCGCGGAGGATGACAGGTTCGTGCTGGATGCGAAGACCTGCACAGAGACAGAAAAAAAACAGGAGGAAGTGCAGCTTTATCTGGCTTCGGATGTAAGGCAGCAGCAGTTCTTCCTTCGCGGGCTGGATGAGCATTCCCCTTATTTTCGGATCGTCAGTGTATCCGCGGGAACTTTCCTGACGGAAACTTCAGACGGAGCAGATTCCGGTAAGCCGGCTGTCTCCCTGAAGGAAGGGGAACGGATTTCCGCAGCTGACGGCAGGAAAGAGAGAGAACTGTTGTCCGAGACCGCTTCCGGACAGACCGGGACGGAAGCAGCGGCTGATCCAGGGGCAGGCAGTTCTGAGACGGACCAGACAGCCCCCGGGTTCAGCCGGGACGACAAAGGCGTCTGGCTGCTGCAGAAATGCGGGGAGGATGCCTGGTATATCCGCAGCAGCAGCGGTCTGTATCTGACCATGAGCGGCGACAGGGCCGCCAACGGGGTTCAGCTGAGCCTTGAACCGCTGGACCGCTCCGAAAGCCAGAAATGGATCCTTCTCGAAACGGATATCTCTGTCTCTCCGGACCTGGACACGGACAGTGTCAATCCTTATCTGGAGAACGGACTGTATGAGACACTGCAGCTGACGGTAAGATTCGGGAAAAACCTTGAAAAACTGAGCGCCGCTGACCTGGCCGGATGGATGGCAGAGCAGCCGGACCATACACTGGCCCTCGACAAAGAAAAAGTCACCGAATATGTGTCACATCTGGCGGAGAAATATAATACGAAGGGCAAACCCAGAAGATTCATGACCAGCTACGGGAACGAGATCACCCTGAAGATGGGCAATTTCGGCTGGGAACTTGACCAGCAGAAAACGGTCGAGCGGATCCTTACCGCCATCCGCAAAAGCGGAAAACACACGATCCAGCCGGTCTGGAAGCAGACAGGGGGACAGATGTCCACGAACGGGCATGATATCGGAGATTCCTACATAGAGGTGGATCTGATCGCCCAGAAGGTATGGCTGTACATAGACGGGGAAAAGCGGCTGGAGGCGGACTGTGTGACCGGCACGCTGGGGACGGACAGAGAAACGCCGGGAGGTGTCTACCGCATCGTCAGAAAGCAGTCGCCGGCTGTTCTTACCGGGCCGGGTTATGTCAGCAACGTATCATACTGGATGCAGTTCTACAACGGATACGGTCTTCACGACGCCACCTGGCGCAGTGAATTCGGCGGTGAGATCTACAAGACAAGTGGTTCTCACGGATGTGTGAACCTTCCTCTGGAGATCGCGGAAGAGGTATACGAACTGACGGATATCGGTTTTCCGGTGGTGCTGTATCACTGAGCAGTTACCGGAAAATGACAGATATAGAGCAACTTATCATTCAAAGAAAAGGAGGGTACCATGGCAGCAGAGTTTGGAAGAAGAGAATTTCTGAAAGCAGCAGCCGCCGGTGCAGCGGGGACCGCAGTAGCGACCATGCTGGGCGGATCTGTCTTTGCGTCTGAGGAGAAAGCAGCTTCGGCACCGGAATTTGCCGGCAAGAAGAAATTTGCAGGCATCGGAAGCGCGAGAAATGTAACTGAAGACATTTATTATGTTGGTGCGAGCGAAAAGAGAACGGAACTGTTCGAGAACGTCTATCCGATCCCGCGCGGCGTCGCATACAATTCCTATGTGATCCTGGATGAAAAGACAGCCCTGATCGATACGGTGGACAGATCCGTCACCGGACAGTTTTTTGAAAATCTTCTGGGAGTCCTGGACGGCAGAGAACTGGATTATCTTGTAGTCAACCATATGGAACCGGATCACAGCTCTGCCATAACGGAAGTGCTTGTGCGCTATCCCAATGCCAAAGTCGTGCTCACAGAGCTGGCTGCCGCTATTCTGAACCAGTTCTTTGCTACAGATATCGCGGACCGGGCCATTATGGTGAAAGAAGGGGACACCCTTTCCCTCGGAAAGCATACGCTGACCTTTGTGACAGCTCCGATGGTTCACTGGCCGGAAGTTATGATGAGCTATGACGACGTTTCTGGCGCCCTGTTCTCCGCAGATGCATTTGGCTCCTTCGGCGCCTTGAACGGAAACCTGTTCGCGGATGAAGTGAATTTTGAGACCGAGTGGCTGGCGGATGCCAGACGGTACTACTGCAATATTGTCGGAAAATACGGAAAGAATGTTCAGGATGTGCTGGCAAAGGCTGCCACCGTGGACATTAAGATGCTCTGTCCCACCCACGGTCCCGTCTGGCGTGAAAACCTTGGCTGGATCCTGGAAAAATACGACAAATGGAGCAGCTATACCCCTGAAGAAGATGCCGTCATGGTGGTGTACGGCTCTGTCTACGGAGGAACCGAGAGCGCGGCGAACATGGTGGCCGCACAGCTTTCGCAGGCAGGCATTTCAAATGTTTCGGTCTTCGACGTGTCCAAGACCCATGTCAGCGAGCTGATCGGGGAAGCTTTCCGCGTCAGCCATATCGTGCTGGCCTCCATCACTTACAATATGGGCATATTCACGCCCATGAAGAATTTCCTGCTGGATCTGGAAGCCCATAATCTGGAGAACAGGACCTTCTCACTGATCGAGAGCGGAAGCTGGTCGCCCATCGCAGCCAGACAGATGAAAGAGATCCTGGACCGGATCAAAGGGACAAGATATGTGGGAGAGACGGTCACATTCCTGTCTTCTCCGAGTGAAAGCACCTATGATTCGCTGGCGGCACTGGCACAGGCTGTTGCCGGGGATCTTCAGGGAGAGGCTCCGGCAGAGGAAGCGGTCACGGAGAAGGGCACGGTATGGAAGTGTAAAGTGTGCGGCTATGAATACGAAGGCGAGGAACTGCCCGAAGACTATGTATGTCCGGTCTGCGGCGTCGGTCCGGACCAGTTTGAGAAGATTTCCTGATCAGACAGTGTCTTATTTTGAGTTTTTGCACTGCCAATAGACCGTATTCCGGGAATAAGAAATGAACACGGGCAGATACATCTCTCTGTAATTGCGGATGTGTCTGCCCGTTTTGTGTTTTTCTTATCTTAGAGCCGGAAATTCCGGATTAAATACCTCCGGGAGGGCAGACACAAGTTCCGCGTTGAAGAAATGTGTCTGCTCCCTGTGCTTAAAGGGAGATTTCAGAAAAGGATACCCTCGGCGCTCTTTTCATCCGCGAACGGTCCCGGAATGGTGCGGATCCCTCTGTGATTTCCGAAATAGTCGCGGTCGAAAATGATCTCGGATCCGTCCGGATTCTCGAAACGCTGTTCCGGCTCGAAGGCATATCCCAGCAGATCGCTGTTTATGATCCCGGTCTGGAAGTCTTTCAGGTACGGCCAGAGGTTGGTATCCAGATACAGCCGTCCATCTTCGTTTTTCAGGTTCACATACACTTTTCCTTCTTCGGCCGAAAGCGCGTGTTTGTCATGGACGGAGATGGTTGCCCCGTTGAAGTAGGCGTTTCCTTCGATCCATACCGGCAGGTGTCCGAAGTGGTAGGAGGCCAGATATTCCATGTCCGGTTCTTCGCCCATCTGGAAGTGGGAGATCCACTCTTCGTAGGAGGGGAAGATATCGAAGGGAGCGGTTCCGGTCGTCGTGTAGTCGGCGTCCGTGGGCTGCTTTGTTTCGTCTGCCGGGAACTGCTGCACAAAAATGTTGTTGTAGATACGGTCATCCCCGTGAAGGATGGTCATGAAGCCCGCAACTTCGGTCCTGTGGCGGATATGATACGGGGTATAGCGGGGCTCGCGCTGGCCGTTTACCACGCTGTCCACGCCTGAATTGATCAGGCTGAAGGAGCCCAGGATCAGGTTGTGCACGCAGGCGATGCCTTCGCTGGGAATGGTAATGCCCACCGGGGACAGAAGAATGTTGTTGTCGATCAGTGTCGGGCCATGTCCGACCTCGATGAAGACATCCGTATTGAACATGGCGCCTTTGGCATGTTCCGCGCCTGCAGGCTTCTGATTGTCATGCATCAGGTTGCCGGTAATGCGGGCTCCCTGAGCCTGCCAGTCACACCAGACGCCCATGATGCAGTTGTGGATGTGGTTGCGGCGGATGGTCACGTCGATGGCGGCATGCAGTTTGATGCCGGCGGTCTCGGCGCCGCCCAGCTGCTGGGAATTGCAGATATCGTGGATGTGGCAGTCTTCAATGGTGGAGAAGACTCCGCCCATGCGGCCCACGATACCGGTCTGTTCGCAGTGGTGAATGTTGCAGCGGCGGATGATATGGCTGCCCACTTTTTCCTTCAGCCATCCGTGGTACTGGCCGCGGCAGACGGCATCGCGCTCCATCTGGGTCGGGCTCTTTACATGTTTCGTATAGAAATACATGTCATTTTCCGGATCCAGATATTTTCCGAGTGAAATACCGCAGCATTTGCTGTTGCTGATCTCACAGTCCTCGATGATCCAGCCTTTGCTCCAGTGCGGTCCGATCATGCCGTCCTGGTAGGCGGCGGGCGGTGCCCAGGTGGTGGCTGCCTTGGTGATCAAAAAGCCGCTGACGGTGATATAGCCGATGCCGGTCTGTTCAGGCATGAAGCAGTTGCGGCGAACGGAAATCTCCACTTTTTCCTTGTTGGGGTCCAGACCGCGGAAGTTGGCATACAGAACGGTCTCCCCGTCCTCCTGCTCGGTAAACCATTTGTATCTGGACTCCTCCGGCTTCCAGGAACAGGGATCCGGCTCTGCCGCCAGACACTCCTCCAGGGTTACCGTTTCATACATCATCAGGTCGTTCAGGAAAACGGCGCCGGTGTGGCGGACGGTGGGAGCAAAGTACCAGTCTCCGCATACATAGGTTGTGTAAGGGTTATAAGAACCGAATACGCCATTATCCACGCGAAGCGTCCAGACGTTCCCCCGATAGGGCTCCCAGCCGGAAGCTTCTTCGGCGCCGGTGATGACGGCTCCCAGAGGTACTTCGGAACGGTAGGTGATCCGGGCTTCCGGGGTGCCTGCATGCAGCGGGTTGACATATTCACGGTAAATACCAGGTGCTACAAGAACCTCATCTCCCGGGAGGGCAGCGGCTGCCGCATCGTTGATATGACGGAAAGGCATCTCTTTGCTTCCGTTTCCTTCACGGGATGCGTTTGCGTTCACATAGAGAATTCTTCTGTCCATTTTTGTTGTGCTCCTTTCTTTTCATGTTTCTTTCTCTACTCTATTTCGTATTACAAGCCGGGACATTTGTCAAGAGGGCCGCACCTGCTTGACAAACCTGTGTGAGGATGCTACACTTTAGCGCAGTAAAGGATGTTTTTGCCCGTACCTTTCGGGCTGTGCCGGAAGCGGCCCAGGGCAGTTCCGGCGCGTGTATTTTCAGGTTTTAAAGGAGATTGTTATGAAGAAACAGATCGTATGCATGGCAGCTGCGGGATTGGCCGCGGCAATGATGGCAGGCAGCGCTTGCGCGGCAGATTACAAAGTTGGTATTCTTCAGTTTGTGGATGATGCTTCCCTGAACCAGATCGAGAAGGCCATCGAGGCAGAGCTGGATGCTCTTTCGGCCCAGGGTGAGGACAATTATATTTACGAAGGCAATGTATATAACGGACAGGCTGATCCGACCATTCTGAACCAGATGACGGCCCAGATGATCGACGACCAGGTGGATATCATCATCCCCATAGCCACGCCCGCCGCGCAGATCGTACAGACCGCCACGGAAGACAATCAGATCCCGGTGGTGTTCTCCGCGGTATCGGATCCGGTGACCGCCGGCCTTGCGGAGTCCATGGAAGCCCCCGGCGCGAACATCACGGGGACCAGCGACATGCTGAATACGAAAGCCATTCTGGACCTTATGTTCATTGCAAACCCGGACATTCAGAAGGTAGGACTGCTGTACAGCCAGTCCGAGGATGCCTCCAAACAGCCCATCGAGGATGCCAAGGCTTACCTGGATGAAAAAGGGGTCGCCTATGTTGAGAAGACCGGGACCAACAATACGGAAGTCTCCCAGGCAGCGGACGCGCTGGCGGCAGAAGGCGTAGACGCCGTTTTCACACCCACCGACAACACGGTCATGACAGCCGAGCTGGCTATCTTTGAGAAGTTCCTGGAAGCGGGCATTCCTCACTACGCAGGGGCCGACTCCTTTGCCCTGAACGGCGCCTTCTGCGGCTATGGCGTAGACTACGCAAACCTCGGGACGGCTACCGCGGACATGGCAGTGGAGATCCTGAAGGGTGCCGATCCCGCCGTGACCCCGGTACAGACCTTTGACAACGGCATCGCCACCGTCAATATCGAGACGGCAGAGCAGCTGGGTCTTGACTACAGCGGCTTCGCGGAAGTCTGCACACAGGTAGTTGAAATAGAAACCGCCGAGGAGTTTGAGTAAAAAATGTCTTCTATTCTGTCACTTTCTGTTGTAATAAGCGCACTGGAGCTTGGGGTCATCTATTCACTGGTGGCCCTGGCTCTGTATTTAAGTTACGGGATCCTGAATATTGCTGATCTGTCCACGGACGGGTGTTTTACCCTGGGATGCGCGGTCGGCGCGCAGGTGGCGATCATGGGACATCCGGTGCTTGCACTTTTCGCGGCCATGGCTGCAGGGGTCTGCTCCGGATTTATCATGTCCGCCCTGCAGACAAAGCTGGGGGTTGAGCCGATCCTTGCCGGGATCATCGTGAACACGGGACTCTATACCGTAAACCTGGCAGTCATGGGGTTTTCTTCCAACCTGTCCATCTTCAAGACCGAAACCATCTATTCCATGTGCAAGGGACTGTTCGGGCCCACCTGGTACAAACTGGCAGTTTCCATTGTCGTGGTGGTGGTGATCTGCGTCATTCTGGCCTGGTTTCTTGGCACCCGTCTGGGTCTTTCCATCCGGGCAACGGGAGACAATTCCGATATGGTGCGGGCTTCCAGTATCAACCCCGGCCTTACGACCACCATCGGACTTTGCATCTCCGGATCCTTCACCGCTCTTTCAGGCTGTCTGATCGGGCAGTACCAGAAGGCGTGCGACATCAACCTGGGGACAGGAATGGTCACCATTGCGCTGGCCAGCCTGATCATCGGGGAGAGCCTTTTCGGAAGGGGCGGCGTGGTGCGGCACATCATCGGCGTGATCGCAGGCAGCTGCCTGTACCGCTTTGTCATGGCCATAGCGCTGAAACTGCATGTTCCGCCGGAATGCCTGAAGCTGGTATCCGCGGTGATCGTGGCCGTGGCGATCGCCTTTCCGTATCTGAAGCAGCAGTTTGCTCTGCAGCGAAGAAAAATGGCTTCCGCGGGAGCCGGAAAGGCAGGGCGCTGACATGCTGAAAATGACCGGGATCAAAAAGATCTTCAACCAGGGAACGGTGAACGAGAAGACAGCGCTGGACGGCATCAGCCTGACCGTGGAAGACGGAGATTTCGCCACCATCATCGGCAGCAACGGCGCGGGAAAATCCACCCTGTTCAACTGCATCTGCGGCAGCTTTCTGCCTGATGAGGGTAGTGTTTATCTTGATGAAAAAAACATTACGTTCATGCCGGAACACAAACGGGCCGTCCAGATCGGACGCCTGTTCCAGGACCCGATGCGCGGAACGGCCCCGCACATGACCATAGAAGAGAATCTGGCTCTGGCATATCTGCGTGTACAGAAAAAGAAGAACGTGTTCTCCAGGATCTCCGCATCAGAGCGGAAGATGTTCCGTGAACGGCTTTCCTGGCTGGACATGGGACTGGAAGACAGGATGAAACAGCCGGTCGGGCTGCTTTCGGGCGGTCAGAGACAGGCACTTACCCTTCTGATGGCCACCCTGATCCCGCCGAAGATCCTCCTTTTGGACGAACACACCGCGGCACTGGACCCGGCAACGGCGGAGAAGGTGACGGAGCTGACAAAGCGCATTGTGGAGGAAAATCATCTGGCGTGCCTGATGATCACCCACAACATGAGATCCGCGCTGGAACTGGGAAACCGCACCCTGATGATGGATGCAGGAAAGATCATCTATGACATCTCCGGAGAAGAGAGAGAGCACATGACGGTGAGCGGCCTGCTGGAGAAGTTCTCCGCAGATACTGGAAAAGAACTGGACAATGACCGGATGCTGCTTTCACGTGAGTGAGTCAGAGGGACGTTCACCAGTGACTCATTCTGGCTGTCCGGCAGGGTCAGCAGCGCTGACCTGCCGCAGCCTTGAATGAGTCACTGGTGAACGTCCCTCTGACTCACTCTGAAACATAAAAAGAAACAGGCGGCAGAACCCCTGCCGCCTGTTCATGTGTTTAGTTTTATCAAATATAGAAGGAAGACCATTCCTTTTTTACGGCTTTTACAGCTCTACACCAAGAAGCATGCTGAAGAATCTGCGAAGCTTGCCTTCTTTTCCTTTGAAGATATCATAGAATCCGTCGCAGTATTCATAGCGCTCGTTCTTGACCCATTCAGGTTTGAATTCTACCGGTTTGTACATTTCATAGTTTCCGCTTCCCATCATTGACATACTCAGCACCCCCTGATATATTGAACTTGGATTTGTTTTCTATGACTATCATAACACTTTATTATCTGTTTTCTACGTGCCGGCAGTCAGAAAATCCGGCCGTTTTTTTGTGCCAGGAGCACAAAGGACAGAGGCCTGTTCCCGGAAGGGCTTTCGGGGGACGGACACTTGTCCGGCAAGGGGGATACAAATGGGATTTACCATAGAAGACATGCTTCTGGTATCCGAGAAAAGGTACCAGATGAAACTGGTGGCGGGCAGCAACGGATGGTCCAATTCCATCAGCTGGCTGCTGATGCTGGAAGACACGACCATCATCCGTCGTTTCACGGGGAAGGAACTGGCGGTGACCACGGGACTCGGGTTCCAGAGCGAAGAAGCGCTTCTTGCCCTGGCGGATCAGCTGATCAGCCATCATGCGGCCGGACTGATCATCAATATCGGGCCCTATGTGCAGGAAATCCCCGGATCGCTTCTGACGCGCTGCAGTGAAAATGATTTTCCGCTGCTGACGGTGCCCTGGAGTGTTAAGCTGGTCGATATGATCAAGGATCTGACCATCCGTGTTTTCCTGACGTCCTCAGCGGATGAGCAGATCTCGCAGGCCTATATTCATGCCATCGAGGAACCGGAGGCCAGGGACCGCTATGTCAAGGACCTGCTCCCGTACTATGACGTGGACGGGACCTATCAGATCGCACTGGTCTCGACAGGGGATCTGGACAGCATGGATACCGTGGAGCGGAAGAGGATCGGATACCGGATGCAGCTTTACCTGAACAATCTGACGCACAACGGGCATTTCTTTTATTATGCGTCCTATTTTGTCATCATCATGAACGCCATGACGAAGGAGCAGGTGCGGCGCATCGTGGATGATTTTGCAGCCAAGATCCAGCGGAGAATGACCGAGGATTCGGTGGTGATCGGAGTAAGCTCCCAGGTCACGGACATCACTAATCTGCACGTGGCCTATGCCAGAGCGAAGGCGGCTGTGCAGATGGCCTGCGCCCGAAAGATGGCCCTTCAGTATTTTGACGATATGGGCATCTACCGCCTGCTGTTCTCTGTTCAGGACACGGCACTGCTGCGGGAACTGTGTGAAAAACCGCTGGCTCCGCTGCTGGAGTATGATAAGGCGCACGGATCCGAATATATCAATACGCTGGCGCTGTACCTGAAATATGACGGCAGCATCCAGAAGGTCGCCGCGGAACTGTTCGTCCACAGGAATACCATCCAGTACCGCATGAACAATATCCGGCAGCTGCTTGACTGTCAGCTGGAGACACAGCAGGAGCGGATGCCATACTACGTTGCCTGCCTGATCTATGACATGAGGCTGCTGAATTGACAAATCCTGAATTAGTGGTACTCTTGTAAATACGAATGCAGCCGGGCATACGGGTGCGCATGATGGGGGCTCCTGTTGCGGAGCTTTTCCCGCCGCATTATTTCCGCCGGATAACGGACGGATGAAAGAAGGAAAGACATTTGGACAGAGAGCAGGAGATCAGAGAAAGGTACGCGGCGCTAACCGCACTTCTGATCAGAAAAGGGTTGACGATCACCACAATGGAAAGTGCCACGGCCGGGCAGATCGCTTCGCTGATCACGGATACGGAAGGGTCCTCGGCGGTCATCAAAGGCGCTTTCGTCACCTACTGCAACGAGGCGAAGATCCTGCAGGGGGTGCCGGAGGAGACAATTCAGACGTACACGGTCTATTCCGAACAGACGGCAGCAGCCATGGCGGAAGCCTGCCGGAAAACATATGCCGCGGATATCGGCATCGGCGTGACGGGAACCATGGGAAATGTGGATCCGGCCAATCCGGACGCTTCCGTTCCGGGACAGGTCTATTTTGCCGTCAGTACGGCGGAAAAGACGCGCACCTTTCATATCAGTCTGGCGCCGCAGCCCTCAAGACTGGCTTATAAGCTGGAAGTGGCAGATGCTGTCTGCGGGGAAGTAATGACGGTGATCCGCGGTCTGCCGGAAGGAAGAAGTACTGACGGGCAGAACCTTTAAAAACAGGATCCCAGTGAAAATATATTTCATTATCAAGTAAGGAAGTGCATACTATGAATGCGGAAGCAAGAGAAAAAAAGATCATTCAGACCAGTATCATTGGAATCATCGCGAATATTTTCCTGGCTGCGTTCAAAGCAGGCGTGGGAATCGTCTCTCATTCGGTGGCCATCGTGCTTGACGCGGTGAACAACCTGAGCGATGCACTTTCATCCCTGATCACCATCATCGGGACTAAACTTGCCGGAAAAGCACCGGACAAAAAGCATCCGCTGGGACATGGAAGAATAGAATACCTTAGTACCATGATCATCGCGGTGATCATCCTGTACGCAGGTATTACTTCTCTGGTGGAATCCGTGAAGAAGATTCTGCATCCCGAAACGCCGGATTATTCTGCAGTTACGCTGATTATTGTGGCCGTGGCTGTGGCGGTAAAGATCCTGCTGGGAACATACGTCAAAAAGACGGGACAGCAGGTCGGCTCGGACGCGCTGGTGGCGTCCGGCAGTGATGCCATGTTCGACTCCATCATCTCCGC
>CACZSG010000194.1 GCA_902783665.1 uncultured Lachnospiraceae bacterium
CATTGTGGCTGTGACCGCCAATGCCTTTGAAGAGGATAGGAAGGTCGCGCTGGAAGCGGGAATGAACGGGCATCTGGCAAAACCATACGATATCGGTGCCATTATGCAGACACTGTCAGAAATATTGAAATAGCCCAACGAAGCTTTTGATGCGATCAGTCATCTTCATATGTGAAAAAACAGCTTCTGCGTCAGGATTTTCAGATGCAGAAGCTGTTTTCATGTCGAGGAAACGCGCACCCTCTTTTTTTACGTATTTTTAAACGTTGTTTTCAGGTGCTGCAAAAACCTCCCTGCAATAGGAGTAAAGGCCTGATATCGGTTCCAGGCCAGGTAAAGCGTAGTTTCAAGTCTGGGTGTCAGAGGCCTGAAAACGACTCCGCTGTCATCTGATGTATCTATAAGATGATCGAAAGTGAGGAGATATCCAAGGCCTTCTCTTGCAAAAACAGAGCCGTTATACGATAACCTGAAGGTACCTTCAAGGATGAGGTCGGAAAAATCATTTCCGGCCCATTTTCTGATCTCACCCTTCCAGCCCTGATCGGAACAGAACAGAGGAAGACCTTTAAGATCGGATAAAGTGATTGTTTCTTTTTTTGAAAGCGGATCATCGGCAGGAATGATGACTCCCCATACATCATTTTCGGGGAAGGTCAGATATTCATATTTTCCGGCATCGGGCAGTTCCGCCAGTACGAGAAAATCCAGAAGACCTTTATCCAGCTTTTCTGTGATCTGCTCTGTATCTCCACTGGTGATGTGATAGTGGAGTGACGGATAGTGGTCTTTAAACGCTTTAATTGCCTTGGCCAGGTACTTGATCTGAAAGGATTCGGCCAGTCCAAGATAGAGATCTCCACCGGTAATATCATCAAGAGATACAAATTCCTGCTCGATTTTATCAGCCATGCTGACAAGATCCTCTGCACGGTTTCTGAGAAGCATACCTTCATCCGTCAGTCGTATGTTGAAGCTGTGACGGGTAAACAGCTTTTTCCCCAGCTCTTCTTTAAGAGCTTTCAGCTGTTTTGAAAGCGTAGGCTGTGTTACATGCAGGATTTCTGCAGCGCGGGTCATATTTTCTTCTCTTGCCACGGCAAGAAAATATCTGAGCGTTCTGATTTCCATAAAGCATAGAGCTCCTTGTAGAGGACCTGATATTCCAAATAGGAATAGTATGATATTCATTATAACTATTAGCGCTGTTTCATGCAAGCAGTTATGATAAAACCGTAGAAAAGATATGGAAAAGACAGGAAAGCGGCAGGAAGGTTGATCGTCTGGATATTCTGATTCGCCAGACGGAAAAAACATGAGGATAATAAACGGAGGTATTTGATATGATCAGAAAAGAAGAACTGAACCTGGTAAAAGAGTGGGACAAGACCTTTCCGAAAAGCGACCGCGTTGATCACTGCAAAGTGACATTTGCAAACCGCTATGGGATTACTCTGGCAGCGGATATGTATGTGCCGAAGGATGCGGAAGGGAAGCTTCCGGCCATTGCCGTCTGCGGGCCCTTCGGAGCGGTAAAGGAGCAGTGCAGCGGTCTGTATGCTCAGACAATGGCTGAGAGGGGATTTGTTACGATTGCATTTGATCCTTCCTTTACAGGCGAGAGCGGTGGAAATGTGAGATATATGGCATCTCCCGACATCAACACAGAAGATTTTATGGCGGCGGTGGATTTCCTGTCTCTTTGCGACAAGGTCGATTCGGAGCGCGTCGGCATCATTGGTATCTGCGGCTGGGGCGGCATGGCTCTTAATGCAGCGGCTCTCGACACCCACATCAAGGCAACCGTGGCTTCCACCATGTATGACATGACCCGTGTCAATGCCAGAGGCTATTTTGACAGCGAGGACAGCGAGGAAGCGCGCTATCAGAAGAGAAAGGCCATGTGCTCACAGAGACTTGCGGATCTCAAGGCAGGTGAATATACCTTAGGGGGCGGTGTGGTTGATCCGCTTCCTGAGGATGCGCCATTCTTTGTGAAGGACTATCACAGTTATTACAAGACCAGCCGTGGGTACCATCCAAGAAGCCTGAATTCCAACGGCGGATGGAACGTGACCGGCTGCGAATCTTTCATGAACCAGCCGATACTGGCGTATTCCAATGAGATCCGCAGCGCAGTGCTTATCATGCATGGAGAAAAAGCACACTCCTGCTACTTCTCAGAAGACGCGTACGCAGCTATGACGAAAGACAGTAAATATACGGAGAATAAGGAACTTCTTATCATTCCGGATGCTGTTCATACCGACCTGTATGACGGAGGCGGAAAGGATGCGATCCCATTTGACAAGCTGGAGGACTTCTTTAAGGAATATCTGAAATAATTACGAGGGCTGGGTCAGCATGACTGGTATTAGAAGCAGTTGTTCGTAAGTATTTATGGCAATGGAGCAGCCCATGGGGAAACAAAAATCCCTGTGGGCTGTTTTTGTTTGTGTGTCAGGTCTGTATATGATACACTTGAAGCAATAGAATTCTTTTACAAAGGAGGATGAAGCCATGTTGGAAATTGGTACGAAAGCTCCGGATTTTTCTCTGCAGGATCAGAACGGAAAGGTCCATGCCTGATCGATGAGAACGGCGTGATCGTAAAGGCATTTGGAGGAGTCAAGGCGAAAGAGAATGCTGCTCAGATGCTTGGGGAACTGGAATAGAAAACCGAAAGGAGCCCGGAGCTATGGATGATACACGGTAAGGTGGCCGTGGTGACCGGCGGTGCCAGCGGAATAGGAAAATGCATTGCGGAGAAGGTGATCAGCGAGACAGGCGGCATGACAAAGCTGATGATCTATCATGACGATCACGGCTGGACTTACGAACCGGGTGTTTAAATCAGGAGAGAAAAATGATGAAAGAAATTCGTGTTACCGAAATCGGGCCGGTCTGTATCGGCCAGACTGAGAATGCTGAAGCGGCAACGGGCTGTACAGTATTTATAGCACCGGGGGGCATGCGTGCCGGTCTGGATGTGCGCGGAGGCGGTCCGGCCAGCCGTGAGAGCCAGCTTCTCAATCCGCTGATGTCCGCCCAGAGTATTCATGCAATCGTACTGGCTGGCGGAAGCGCCTACGGTCTGGGGACGGCGAACGGAGTGATGCAGTATCTGGAAGAGAATGGCATCGGCTATGATACAGGGTTCGCGCTGGTGCCGCTGGTCGCGCAGGCGGATATTTACGATCTGTCCGTAGGGGATCCATCTGTCCGCCCGGACGCCGCAATGGGCTATGAGGCAGCCAGACTGGCTTTGGAAGCCCCGAATTATAAAGACGGCAACTATGGCGCAGGCTGCGGAGCTACCGTAGGGAAGCTTGCCGGCATGGATTACTGCATGAAGTCCGGGATCGGAAGCTATGCCATTCAGATCGGAGAACTGAAAATCGGCGCGGTCGTGGCCCTGAACGCTCTGGGTGATGTCTATGACTGGAAGACCGGAAAACAGATCGCGGGGCTGCTGAACGCAGAAAAGAACGGACTGCGTTCTTCCTCTGTCTGTATGCGGCAGAACTATTCCGTGGTAGAGAACAAGTTCACCGGCAATACCACGATATGCGTCGTAATGACAAACGCCCATTTCGACAAAGCACAGCTTTGCAAGATTGCAGGAATGGCCCATGACGGTTACGCCCGCTCCATTAATCCCGTACACACCTCAGCCGATGGCGACAGCATCTATGCCGTGTCGGTGGGAGAAGTTGCCGCTGACCAGGATCTGGTCGGCACCCTTTCGGCGGAAGTTGTCAGCGAGGCGATCATCCGTGCCGTCGGGAATGCCGAGGGGGCGTATGGATTTCCGGCAATGAAGGATCTCCCTGAAAAATGACAGCAATTGCCGGTGCTTGTGAATCTGGCGTGCCGTGACGATCTTCAGAAGGCGGAGGATCAGGTAAATAACGAGATCGGGTACAGGGATCTGTCATGACACAGGATGTGTCCTCTGTGTAATCAGGGGACACATTTTTTTCACAAAATAATTAGCACTCACCTATTGACAGTGCTAACAAAGCGTGTTATATTACGAGCAGAACAAAGAGAACAAATAAAACATGGAGGACAGATGGTGAATGTACCTGTACTCAGGTTCTCAGGTTCTTTCATATAGATATTAAGTACTGTCATATAAAGGAGAGATGATTTATGTTGATGCCGAGCATTTTTGGAGAAAATTTACTGGATGACTTTTTTGATTTCGGACGTCCCGTCAGAAGAAACACCAATGTGCCGATGAACCGTCCGGTGGAACTGATGAAGACAGATGTGAAGGAAACGGAAACAGGCTACGAACTGGAGATCAACCTTCCGGGATATAAGAAGGAAGATATTCAGGCGGAACTGAAGGACGGCTATCTGACCGTTCAGGCCACCACCAGCAAGAACACGGATGAGAAGGATGAAAACGGCAGGTATATCCGCAGAGAACGTTACAGTGGATCCTGCAGCAGAAGCTTCTATGTAGGTGAGGACATCACCCAGGAAGACATCAAGGCAAAATACGAAAACGGCGTCCTGGCTCTCAGTGTTCCGAAAAAAGAGCCGAAACAGCCGGAGATTCCGGAGAAGAAGTACATTACGATTGATGGCTGATCCTCAAAGTTCTGGATGTGTGCGGAACCTGCCACACCAGAATAAAATGAAAATCAGTGAATGAAGAACGGGGCTGTGGTCTGCAACCTTTGGGATGCGGCCCGCAGCCCTTTTTACATCGCGGAAGAAGGAAGTGCCGGTTTGCGCAAAGCTGAGTACGAAAGAAGAAAAAAGACCAGAAGAATGAACCGGAAAGGAGGGAGCGGACATGTCAAAGCGTGACTATTATGAAGTGCTGGGCGTGCCGAAAACTGCGGACGAATCCGCCATCAAAAAGGCATACCGGAAGCTTGCAAAGAAATACCACCCGGATACGAACCAGAACGTGCCCGGGGCGGATGAGAAATTCAAGGAAGTAACAGAAGCGTACGAGGTCCTCAGTGACGAAAAAAAGCGGAAGCTGTACGACCAGTTCGGGCATGCCGCTTTTGACCAGAGTGCCGGCGGAGGCCCGGACGGCGGCGCCTACGCGAACGGAGGCAGTCCGTTTGGTGCCGGAGGGTTCGGAGGTGATCCGTTTGGCGGCAGCGGTTTCCACTGGACGGACGGAAACAACCACACCTACACCTATTACAGTTCCGGCGACGGAGGTTTTCATCAGAACGGCGGCTTTTCCGGAGGTGGAAATTACGGGTCGGCAGAAGATATTTTAAGGGATCTTTTCGGCCATGGCATGCACCAGAACGCCGGAAGCCGGGGCGGTTTCGGCTTCGAGACAGATGGTTTTTCCTCTCAGGCGCAGGGCCGCAGCCGTGACGTGACCGCGAAGATCCACGTGGATTTCAACGATGCAGC
>CACZSG010000195.1 GCA_902783665.1 uncultured Lachnospiraceae bacterium
CCGATTTTGATTATTCTATTCATAGGTGACCTCCTTTTGTATGCGGTAATCCCTGTTACCATTGATCTTTGTACAATCATCAGTATACAGGTAAATCCACGTTGCTACAAATGTGAGGTCACTTCATATTATCTCATTTCATCTTAATCCAGCTGCTGTGCCGCCTGCTGAAGCAGTTCGATCACAGACAGATGCTGGGGACAGACGCTCTCGCACTGTCCGCACTGGATACAATCGGAAGCTTTTCCGTATTTTTCTGTCAGTCCCTTATAGAAGGACTTAACCCTGAAGGTATCGTTCGGATACAGGCGCAGGGTATTCACCGCGCTGAAGACATCCGGAATGCTGATCTGCATGGGGCATCCGTCGCAGCAGTAGCGGCAGCCCGTGCAGCCGATCAGCGGTGTATCCAGCATGATTTTTCTCACTTCTTCCACCAGCTGTTTCTCGCTGTCGGAAAGGGGCTCGAAATGGGTGAATGTGGAAATATTGTCCTGCATCTGCTCTTCATTGGACATGCCGGAAAGAATGGTCATCACGCCGGGCAGGGAGGCGACAAAGCGAAGGGCCCAGGAAGCAATGGAAGCCTCCGGTCTGACTGCCTTGTATTTTTCCTCAAGCGCCGCCGGAAGGCTGGCAAGGTTTCCGCCTTTTACCGGCTCCATGATGATCATGGGGATCTCTCTTTCATGAAGGATCTGGTACAATTCGCCTGACCGGACCACAGGGTTCTCCCAGTCCAGATAGTTCAGCTGAATCTGTACAAACTCGATCTCCGGATGATCATCCAGCACCTGTTCCAGCAGGGCCGGACTGCCATGGAAGGAAAAGCCGAAGTGACGGATCTTTCCCTCTGCCTTTTTCTGAAGGCCCCAGGTGAAACAGTCAAGACCTTCATAGGTATCTATGTTGCCGTCCTCGACGGAATGGAGAAGATAGAAATCGAAGTAGCCTGCGCCGGTCCTCTCCAGCTGTTCGTTGAAGATACGGTCACGGTCGTCCATCGTTTTCATCTCCCAGGCCGGAAGCTTGGTGGCAAGTGTAAAGGCTTCCCTGGGATAGCGCTTTACGATCGCTTCTTTTGCTTCCACCTCTGAAAGACCGCTGTGATAAACATAGGCAGTGTCAAAATAGGTAAGACCGGCGTTCATATACGCGTCGACCATGCTGCAGACCGCTTTGTGGTCGATCTTTCCGTCGGTTTCCGGAAGGCGCATCAGGCCGAATCCAAGCTTGGGCATATTCTTCAAGTCAATCGCCATGGTGTATACCTCCTTATGCTCAGAGATGAGTCAGAGGGACGTTCACCTTGACTCATTCGAGGCTGTGGCACGTCAGCATTGCTGACGCTGCCGCGCAGCCGGAATGAGTCACGGTGAACGTCCCTCTGACTCATTTATTACATTTTATTTCGCAAAACCTTCTCTTGCAGCATAGCTGGTGTGAAGCAGCTCATGTGCCTTGTGAGAGTTCGGCTCTCCAAGATATTTCGCATAGAGTTCCTGGATCTGCGGGTTGTTGTGGGACTGACGTACCACCTGGCGCTCGTCCTCGGAATAAAGAGCATTGGCTCTCTTTTCCTTGTAGGTATCCAGAATGTTGTCGTCCTCGTGCGGCAGGAAGCACGGTCTTACATAAGACTGGCCGCCGCCGTTGATGCAGCCGCCCGGGCAGCCCATGATCTCGATGAACTGATACTTGGACTCGCCTCTGCGGATCTCGTCCAGAAGAACCTTTGCGGACTTCATGCCGGAAGCGATGGCAACGTTTACAACGGTTCCGTTGATATCGATGGAAGCCTCACGGATTCCTGCATCATGGCCGCGTACTGCTTCGAACACGATCTTGTCATGCTCTTTGCCGGTCAGCTTGTAGTAAACGGTACGAAGGGCAGCTTCCATAACACCGCCGGTAACGCCGAAGATAACGCCGGCTCCGCTGTAATCGCCCATGATGTCCTGATCCCAGTCTTCGTCCGGAAGACGCTCGAACAGGATACCTGCACGCTTGATCATGCGGGCAAGTTCTCTGGTGGTGATAACAGCATCCACATCCGGGATTCCGTTCACTTTTTCCTGCTCACGTTCTTTCTCGAATTTCTTTGCTGTACACGGCATTACGGATACAACGAAGACATCCTTCGGATCGATTCCGTTCTGCTCAGCCCAGTAGGACTTGATGACAGCACCCTGCATCTGATGCGGGGATTTGCAGCTGGACAGATGCGGCAGAAGATCGCCGTAGTTGTACTCAGCATAGTTGATCCATCCCGGAGAACAGGAGGTGATCATCGGAAGAACTCCGCCGTTGGTCAGACGGCCAAGCAGCTCGGTACCCTCTTCCATGATGGTCAGGTCTGCACCGAAGTTTACATCGTATACACGATTGAAGCCAAGACGGCGCATAGCTGCGATCATCTTGCCGGTAACCGGTGTACCGATCGGATATCCGAATTCCTCGCCGAGGGAAGCACGAACTGCCGGAGCGGCCTGAGCCACAACGACCTTGCCTGCCTTGAAAGCAGCGTCGATCTTGTCGATCTCGGAGTGCTCCATCAGAGCGCCGGTCGGACATACGCTTACGCACTGTCCGCACTGGATACACGGAGAATTTGCAAAGCTGCGGTTTTCAGCCGGGGAAACGATGGTCTTGAATCCACGGTTCTCAAAGCCGAGGATGGACAGGCCATGAGCGTTCTGGCAGCGTGCGATACAGCGTCCGCAAAGGATACATTTGGAAGTATCGCGTACAAGACCCGGAGCCAGCTCGTCCAGTGTGCACTCGGAATGAACGCCCTTGAACGCATTTTCTCTTGCGCCGGTCAGGTTTGCAACATGAAGCAGCTCACACTTGCCGTTCTTGTCACACTGCTGGCAGTTTACATTGTGGTTGGAAAGAAGCAGTTCCACGCTGCGCCTTCTGGCTTCCGTAGCCTTCGGAGAAGAGATTCTGATCTCCATGCCTTCTGCTACCGGATAAACACAGCTTGCTACCAGGCCTCTGGCGCCGGTTGCTTCTACCAGACATACACGGCAGGAACCGGAGTTGCACTCGCCGTGATTAAAAGCACAAAGGGAAGGAATTTCATAGCCGCAAGCCTTAGCCGCTTCCAGAATTGTCATGCCGGCTTCAACTTCGTAGGGAATCCCTTCAATTTTAATGTTCACTTTTGACATGACTTTCCTCCTATCGCTTCTCAATTGCATGGAACTTACAGGTCGACATACAAGCACCACACTTCACGCAGGCGTTCGGATCAATCTTCATGGAAGGTTTCTTGTGGCCCGGTGCAGTGTAATCTGTAGCTGTAATGCAGTTTGCAGGACATCCGCGTGCGCACATGCCGCAGCCGATACACTTGTCCGGATCGATGAAATACTGCATCAGGTTCTTGCAGATATGTGCACGGCACTTCTTGTCAACAATGTGCTCGATGTATTCATCTCTGAAATGCGCAATTGTGGAGTTGATGGGGTTGGCAGCTGTCTGTCCGAGAGCGCAAAGAGAGTTGGTCTTTACGGTATCGCTCAGCTCTTCCAGCTCTTCCAGATCCTTCATGGTTCCTTTGCCCTCGGTGATGCGGGTAAGGATCTCCAGCATACGCTTTGTACCGATACGGCACGGAGTACATTTACCGCAGGATTCGTCGCAGATGAATTCCATGTAGAACTTAGCAACGTCTACCATACAGTTGTCTTCGTCCATAACGATAGCTCCGCCGGAACCCATCATGGATCCCTTCGCAACCAGGTTGTCGAAGTCGATCGGCTCGTCAAGATATTCTTCTGTCAAGCATCCGCCGGAAGGACCGCCGGTCTGGATCGCTTTGAACTTCTTGCCGTTCGGGATGCCGCCGCCGATATCATAGATCAGCTCACGCAGCGTGGTTCCCATGGGAACTTCCACCAGACCTACATTGTTTACCTTGCCGCCCAGAGCAAATACCTTGGTTCCCTTGGATCTCTCGGTACCTACTTTAGCGAACTCGCCGGCACCGTTTCTTAAAATGTACGGAACGCAGGCCAGTGTCTCAACGTTGTTAACGATGGTCGGTTTCTGCCAGAGACCTTTTACTGCCGGGAAAGGCGGACGGGGTCTGGGCATACCACGTTTTCCTTCGATGGAGTTCAGAAGCGCTGTCTCTTCACCGCAGACGAATGCGCCGGCACCCAGACGGATGTGGCAGCGGAAAGAGAAGCTGGATCCGAAGATATTGTCGCCAAGAAGACCGAGTTCTTCAGCCTCCTTGATG
This sequence comes from uncultured Lachnospiraceae bacterium, assembly GCA_902783665.1. Taxonomy (GTDB): domain Bacteria; phylum Bacillota; class Clostridia; order Lachnospirales; family Lachnospiraceae; genus Choladousia. The sequence continues at coordinate 4,253 of CACZSG010000195.1, forward strand.
GCGATGCGCAGACGACGTACCGCGATGGGGTACTCTGCACGTACATAGAAGTAACCGTTCTGTGCGCCGATGGCATAGCCCGCAATGACCATACCTTCGATGACTGCCAGCGGATTACCTTCCAGGATGGAACGGTCCATGAATGCGCCGGGGTCACCCTCGTCACCATTACATACGACATATTTCTCTTCGCTGTTCTGGTTCAGGGCAAACTGCCATTTTCTGCCGGACGGGAATCCGCCGCCCCCACGTCCACGAAGACCAGATGCCAGAACTTCGTCTACTACCTCCTGCTGGCTCATGGTCAGTGCACGCTTCAGGCCCTGGAAAGCACCCATGCCGAGAGCTTCGTTAATATCTTCCGGATTGATGACGCCGCAGCCGTGAAGAGCAACACGACGCTGTTTCTTATAGAAGTTGATGTCGTCCTGCTTAACGACCTTTTTGCCTGTGGAAGGCTCAACATAAAGGAGACGGTCTACGACTTCTCCGCCGATGATATCCTTCTCGACGATCTCTTCCACGTCTTCGATCTTGACCAGACGATACAGGGTATCTTCCGGATAGATCTTAACGAACGGACCCTGGGAACAGAAACCGAAACATCCTACCAGATTAACGGTAGCTTTGTCGGCAACGCCCTTGGCTTCCAGAACTTCTTCAAACTTTGCTTTAATCTCATCGGAATGGCTGCTCAGACATCCGGTACCACCGCAAAGCACGATGTGACGTTTGTCATCCGCCCCCTTGATCTTCTCGTCAAGACAGGCAGTGCAGGCAGCACTCATCTCATTGAACTGTTCTACTGATTTAATCATGCTGCACCCTCCTTTTTACGATACTCCTCGATTACTTTCGGAACATCGCCTACAGACATCTTCGGATAAACCGTTCCACTGATGCTGACGGCCGGAGCAATACCGCATGCGCCGATGCAGCGAAGTGCATCAAGAGTAAACATGCCATCTTCTGTTGTCTCGCCCGGTTTGATGTTCAGGATCTCAGAAAATTTGTCGATGACCTGCTGACCGCCTTTTACATAGCAAGCGGTTCCAAGACAGCATCCAATGACATACTTTCCTTTCGGGGTAAGGGAGAAGAAGGAGTAGAATGTGACAACTCCATAGATCTCAGCGACGGAAATCCCTGTCTCCTGTGATACTACTTCCTGTACTTCCAGCGGAATGTACCCATACTCATTCTGGATGTCACTGAGGATCATCATGAGCGGGGTCTTCTCGTCGGTGTACCGGCTGCAGATCTCCCGAATTTGCTTTTCAGCAGCTGCATTCAGTTTAGCCATAAGTAAGCCCTCCTGTTACTTTTTTCAGTTAAAATACTCTAACTGAAGTTATCCTTGTGTGGTCAATTCATTATATACGATGCTCGTTAAAATATCAACGCATAAAGCATGTATTTATTCCGGTACGCCCTGTATTTCAGGGCTTTCCCGCATCTCTGCGGCGCAGTGATAAATCAGCTGTGTTCGCATTTCAGTCCTCTTTTTCATCGTTTTTACAACAATTCATTCTCGGACGACAGAAGTCCCGGCCGGCAGTTTCCTCCAGATGCC
>CACZSG010000196.1 GCA_902783665.1 uncultured Lachnospiraceae bacterium
AGACGGTTTTCTTTTTATCAAAGCAGAGCCAGGTAATGGCTACGGCAGAGAAAACCCGGGCAATCAGGGACGGATAAGCCACGCCTGCGACGCCGGCATGCAGCACGAAAACGCCGATGATATTGCCGATGACATTGATGATATTGGAGACAATGGAAATATACATGGTGGTTTTCGTATTTCCGAGGCTCCTGTATACGGCGGCGCCGGAATTATAAATTGCGATAGCCGGATAGGAGTAGGCGGAGATCCTCAGGTAGGTGATGCACGCCTGCATGACATCCGGGTCCACTCTTCCGAACATTACCCGAAGGATGCGCTGGTTTCCCAGCAAGACGAGAACCATGAGTACGACGGAAAACAGCGTAGAGAAACGAAGAAGTTGGCTGGAAGCCTTTCCCGCCTGTCCGGTATCCTGCTTGCCGATATACTGGCTGATCACCACAGCGCCTCCGGACGCGAGTGCCGTAAAGAAGTAGATGAAAATGGTGTTGAACTGGTTTACCAGGGATACGCCGGATACGGCGGCTTCACCGGCATAGCTGATCACCAGCGTATCTGCCATGCCCACCAGCATGGCGAGAAGCTGCTCGAAAAACAGCGGGATGATCATCGCCCGTAGAGCAGCATTTGAAAACAGTTCTTCTTTCCTGTTGTGATCCATACTATTTCCTCCCCAATGACAGGATCAGCTGTCCGAACGAGCAGACAGCTGAAACAGCGCGGCGAATCGAAAATGTCCGCTGTTTCACTAATAATATACGAAAATGACGTATTATTGTAAAGAGGACTGACAGCTGCCGGATGACACGATCATTTTCCGTATCATAAGTCCCGGACAAAAAAGAGATGTTCAATCTAAGAAATAGATTGAAATATACAGAATCTCGTGCTAAAATGTGTTTAACGTTAAACAAAAGAGGAGTAAGGATGGCTTCTATCAAAGATGTTGCAAAGCGCGCAGGATGTTCTGTGACATTAGTTTCGCGCGTCATCAATCATCAGCCGGGGGTCAGTGAGGAAAAAAGACAGATCATTGAGGCAGCGATCAAGGAGCTGGGATATACCCAGAACATGCTGGCCAGGTCACTGGTCCTGAAAAAGACAAATACCATCGGTGTGGTGCTGGATACCTTGTGTGAGGAGTACTTTTTTCCGCTGATCGAGGGGATCGAGGACCAGATCGACAAGAGCGGATATGATGTCCTGTTCTGCAGCGCCCGGAATTCAACAAGAAAAAAGAACAACTATATCAGTTATTTTATGAAAAACCGTGTTGACGGGATCATCATCTACGGAAGCAAACTGGACGATATGGATCTGATCCGACGCCTGGTGAATGCGGGATTTCCGTTCGCCCTGATAGAAAATGACGTCGGCACACTGAACGCCAACAATATTCTGCTGAACAATGAGTACGGTTCCGCGCTTGCGGTGGATCATCTTTTTGAATGCGGCTGCCGCAATATCTGCTATGTGGCGGGTGAAAGCACCATGCAGGCGGCACAGAGGAGACAGGCCGGGTTCGTGGAGGCCATGAAGAGGCATGGCATTTCCGAGAAAGAGCTGCTGATCCTGGATTCAGGATGGACGGAAGAACAGGGGTACGGAACATTTAAGAACTTCCTGAAAAAATACGGCAGAAAAAATCTCCCGGACGCTTTCTACTTCGGGTCTGACCAGACTGCATTCGGCGGAATGAAGGCATTGACGGAGGCGGGCATCTCTGTTCCGGATGAAGTGATGCTGGTAGGTTTTGACGATGACAAGCCCAGGCATCACGATTTCTCCTATATGCCGCTGACCACGATCCGGCAGCCGCTGGAAGAGATGGGACGGGCGGCCGTGGATATTCTGCTCGACGAGCTGAACGGAAAGAGTACAGGAAAGAAAAAGGTGATGTATTATCCCACACTGGTGGTGCGGGAGACCACCAGGTGATAAGGGATAATCTGCAGGACTGATCAAAACCCTGCTTTGTGGCAGGGTTTCTGTTTAGATGAAATGTGTAACGTTAAACATTTGCAAAAGATGGATAGGGAGGGAAATGATGAAATTTACCATCCTTGGAGCGGGAAGCTCCTACACGCCGGAACTGCTGGATGAGATGATCGTCAGAAGAGAGAGCCTGCCGATCGATGAACTGGTGCTGTACGATATCGATGAAAAGCGGCTGGAGATCATGACAGGGTTCTGCCGGCGGTATTCACAAAAAAGAGGTTTTCAGGTATCGATCCGCGGCACTATGGACCTGGACGATGCCTTGTATGGCGCTGCTTTTGTGGATACGCAGATCCGGGTAGGCGGAAACCGGCAGCGCGTGAAAGATGAGAAGATCCCGCTGAAATTCGGCCTGATCGGGCAGGAAACAACGGGGGCCGGCGGCATGATGAAAGCCTTCCGTACGATTCCTGTGATGCTTGAGGTGGCGCGCCAGATGGAGAAATCATCTCCTGACGGCTGGATCATCAATTATACCAATCCGGCAGGCCTTGTGACGGAAGCGCTGACACGGTACACGAAGGCCAATGTTGCCGGGTTCTGTTCCGGCGGCATTTTTCCGAAGATGTGGGCGAAGGAGAGCATGGGCATTTCCTATGAAAGGGTGCAGTACGACTATATCGGACTGAACCACCTGAATTTTATCAGCCACATTACGATCGACGGCAGACCGGTCACGGAAGAAGAATTTGAGCTGCTGGCCAGGACCAACCACGATGTGGGCGTGGAGATCCAGAAGCTGCTGGGCTGTCTGACCAGCCCGTATCTTCAGTACTATTACAAGACACAGCAGCGTGTGGAGGAATTGAAGGTAAAACCGCAGACACGCGGCGAATATGTACAGGATCTGGAGAAGATCGTCTTTGCAGGGTACGCGGATCCCGAAAATGCCGATATCCCTCAGGAACTTTACAAAAGAGGCGGCGGCGGTTATTCCGAGGTGGCCATGAACTTTGTTAATGCTGTTTACAACAATCTGGACACCGAGATGGTTGTGAATGTACCGAACCAGGGTGCCGTACCGTTCCTTCCGCCGGAAGGTGTGGTAGAGATCAACTGCCTGGTCAACCGCAGAGGCATGTCCCCGCTTCACAAGAGTTATATTCCGGCTCCCTGCTGGGGCCTGATCTCTGAGGTGAAAAACTATGAAATGCTGGCCGTGGAAGCAGCCGTGGAAGGCAGTGTGACGAAGATGAAGCAGGCGCTCCTCGCGCATCCGCTGGTACGGGAATATTCCGTGGTGGAAAAGCTTGTGCCTGAGCTGCTGGAAGGCAGCAGGGAATACTTACCGCAGTTTCATCTGGAAAAGGGGCAGTTATGACATATTTTCTGGGGCTTGATCAGGGCGGCACCAAGACGACGGCCATCGTCGGAGATGAGTGCGGCAGGATCCTGGGCATGTGCAGCAGCTTTGGCGCAGTCCACTCTATAGACGGGATGCACCGGGCGATGGAAGCCAGTCGTCTGGCTACCGGGGAGGCTTTGTCGCATGCAGGCATCACATATGGTGATCTTTATGGAATTTACGGCGGTGTAAGCGGTATTGACTGGGAATATGAGCGTCCCCTGGTCGAGGAGGCGTTCCGCAGGGAATTTCCGGTAAAACGGGTTTGCATCATCAACGACTGCCTGATCGCCATGCGCGCCGCCACTCATTCGCCGCAAAGTGCCGTGATCTGTGCCGGGACTGGCGTGAACTGTGCGGTCAGGAACGGAGAGCAGGAGATCGTATTCGGCTATTACATTCCGGACAGTCTGCAGGGCGGGAACGCCATTGGAATGCGGGCGGTACAAAAGGTGTTCGATGCGCAGGCAGGAGTCGGAGAAGAGACGATGCTGACAGAGCTCCTTCTTGAATATTTCAAGTCGGAAAATGTTGACCAGCTTCTCAGAAAATATGTGGAAAAACAGATTCCGCAGCATGAGATCACCGCCCTTCCGAGGCTTGTGGAGGAGGCGGCACTGGCGGGGGACCATGCGGCGGACGAAGTATACGCGGATTTTGCCCGGGGCATTGTTCCGTACATTCACGCCGGGATGCGCAAACTGGGAATTCTTGACCGTAATGTAGATGTTGTCCTGTCGGGAAGCATCTTCAAATGCAGGGCGAAAGGCCTTCAGGAGACGGTAAGGAACTGCATTCTGGAGAAAGCACCTTTCGCGAATATCATTGACGCAGAATACGAACCGATCATAGGGGCTTATCTTCTGGGCCTGGAGGATTACGGGAAGGCTGATCTGCGGATGATAGAACACAGACTTGGGGAACAAAAAAAATTATATAAAATCTCACGAAAAGAATGGAGGTAAACATGAAAACACAGGCAACAATGAAGGCATTGGCAGCATTGACGGCAGCTGGTCTGGTACTTGGCGCTCTTACCGCGACAGCCGGAGCAGAAGTGCTTGAAGTTCCTGAAGGCGTAGAGCTGACAGACGAAGAGATCACGCTCCGTTTCTGGGATATCTGGCCGGAAGGACAGCCTATGGCACCGATCGTACAGGACTTCATCGCCATGTACGAGGAAGCACATCCCAACATTCACATTGAGGAAACACCGACGCAGGAAGTGGATTATCAGACCACGAAGCTGAGAGTAGCAGCTGCCGATTCTTCCCAGGGCGATGTCTTCTTCTGCTGGGGCGGCGGTTATGCGCAGACCTATGTGGACGCCGGCGCGGTCCTGCCGCTGGGAGAATACTATGAGAAGTATGGAATAGAGGATCAGGTGCTGCAGGGGGCGACCACCTACTGTACCTATCGTGATGAGGTGTACGGACTTCCGCTCAAACAGTGGGCAGGCGTACTTTACTGCAACAAGGACATTTTTGATGAGTACGGGCTTGAGATTCCGGCCACTTTCGACGAGCTGATGGAGTGTGTGAAAGTGTTCCGTGAAAACGATGTAACACCGATGGTACTCGGCGCAAAGGATGGCTGGCACATCGGCATGATCCAGAACCTTCTGGCGGTACGTACGGCTGGCGCTGACTATGTTAACGAAGCACTTCTTGGAAATGCCACACTGGATACCCCGGAGATCGTCCGTTCCGCAGAGCTTCTGGTGGAGATGAACGAAGCAGGCGCGTTCCCGGAAGGCACGCTGGGAATTGCCTCCGATGAAGCGGAAGAACTTTTCTACAGCGGCATGGTACCGATGTTCTTCGGCGGCAGCTGGGCTGCACAGAGCATGGATCTGCCGGACAATGAATGTTCCGAGGCAGATATCGAAGTGGTTCCCTTCCCGGAGGTTTCTGACGGTCTTGGCGACAAAACGCAGTTCTCCGGCGGTGTTATTGACTTCTTCATGATCAATGCTGCCACAGAGCATCCGGCAGAGGCTTTCGACTTTGCCTACGGCATGACCAAATATATGTCCAAAGAAGCTTACATCCTGGGCGATTCCCTTCCCTGCTGGAAAGATATCGACACCGGAGACGCCGAGATCAGCCCCACACTGATCAAGATCCAGGACCTGATCCAGAGTTCCACCGGTTATGTGCTGGCATGGGATACTTTCCTGACCGGCTCTGCCATCGACGCGCATTACAATCTTCTTCAGGGCCTCATCGCAGGTTCCCTGACACCGGAAGACTTTGCTGCGCAGATGGAAGAAGCAAAGGTAACGGCGCTTGCTGAAGCAGCGGAAGCTGCACAGTAAACTGTGAGAGCGGGCGCTTGCTGAAAACCGGAAGCTGCACAGTAAACTGCGAGAAGCAGGCGCTTGCTGAAAAAGTACAGTAAATTGTAAGGAGTGTAAGATGGAAAAGGCATTGCGAAGCAAAAAAGCGATCTGCTTTTTTATCCTGCCGGCACTGACTCTGTTCCTGCTGGTGGTAGCCATACCGATCTTTCAGTCAGCCAGCTACAGCCTTCTGCGCTGGAACGGGATATCAAACGGCATTTTTGTCGCGGCTGACAACTATGTGAACATGGTGAAGGATCCCATTTTCCGGCTTTCCCTGCGGAATTCCCTTCTGCTGGCGGCCGCGTCAGTGTTCATCCAGATGCCCATCTCCATGCTGCTTGCGATGATCCTCGCAAACGGCGTGAAGGGAGAGAATTTCTACCGCAATGCCTTTTTTGTACCTGTCATCATTTCCAGCACGGTCATCGCGAACCTGTGGATGAAACTGTATCATCCGTCGTATGGTCTGCTGAACGTGATGTTCGAGTGGATGGGAAGGCCTGAGTGGAAGAGGGAATGGCTGGGTTCTGTGGATACGGCGCTCATTTCCTGCTTTATCCCCATGATCTGGAAAGATATCGGATACAACATGCTGCTGTTCTATTCGGCGGCAAAGGCGATTTCATCCGACATTATCGAATCTGCCAAGGTGGACGGCGCCAGCCGCACCAGGATCGCGCTGCACATTATCATGCCGCTGATCCTGCCGATGGTGGAAGCCGTGACCATCTTCTGCATCGTAGGGTCCCTGAAGTCCTTTGACATGATCTTCATTCTGACCGGAGGCGGCCCGACCCATGCATCCTCGGTCCTGTCGCTGATGATGTACACGGAGATTTTCTCCAATAACCATTATGGATATGCCAGCGCCATCGCGATCTCGGTGATCGTGATATGCCTGTTCTTTACGGTCCTGGTCCAGGGGCTGTTCAAGGGCATTCTGCGCAGATTCGGGGAGTAAGAAAGATGAAGCAGACAATGAAGGCGAAAAAATCTCATAACGCACCCATCAGGATCCTCACTTATGTCTTCCTGGTGTTCTGGGCGTTGATCCAGTTGTTTCCGCTGTACTGGCTGTTCACTTTTTCCCTGAAGAACAACAAGGAAATCTTTGGAGGGAACATCATCGGTCTGCCGCAGGAATGGCAGTGGGAGAACTATCAGAAGATCTTTACCCAGGCGCATATCTACCGATACATGCTGAACAGCCTGTTCGTGGCAGCTGTTACCATCGTTCTTACCCTGATCCTGGCTTCGATGGCCAGCTATGCGCTGACCCGTCTGAAATGGAAACTGAGCGGCCTGGTCTACCTGATGTTCCTGACCGGGATGATGCTCTCCATGCAGGCGGTGCTGCTTCCGTTATACAGAAATCTGAAGCCCATCAGGGATACTCTCTGGTCGCTGATCATTCCGTATACGGCGTTCAACCTGCCGATGGCGATCCTTCTGATCAGCGGTACCCTGCGAAGTATCCCGCGGGAGATGGAGGAGGCCGCGTTCATTGACGGCGCTAGTGTGTACCGCCTTTTCTTCCAGATCATCCTGCCCATGCTGCGCGCCATTATGGCGACCGTTGCCATTCTGAACTTTCTGGACGCATGGAATGAGCTGATGTTTGCCCAGACCTTCCTGAACGCGGAGAAGAATTTTACCATTACGGTCGGCGTCAACAATCTGATCGGAAGATACTCCACAAAATGGGGGATGATCGGGGCAGGACTGACCGTGGCGACCATCCCGACCCTGGTGCTGTACGCGTTCCTGAGCCGGAATATTCAGGAGAGTCTGGCCATGGGAGCCGTGAAAGGATAAAAATCAGGGAAACCCCGCCATGGGTATGATGAACAGACAGAAAGGATCAAGGAGAAAATACGAGAATGAGTGAACGATTCTGCAGATGCCCCTATATTCCGTGCAGGCTGCACGGAAACTGCCGGGCCTGTATTGCAAAGAACCAGTCGGACGGCACCCTGTGCTTCTGCATGGAAGAAATTGCTGAAAAACATGGTGCGCACCTGCCGGTAAAAGCACCGGCTGCCATTATCTGTGAGACGGAACGTGAAGTGGCTGAGCGGTGTGCCGCCATCGTAAAAGAAACTCTGGAGAAGAAGCCGGACGCGCTGCTCTGTTTTCCTGCCGGTATGTCTGTCGTCGGCACCTGCGAAGTGCTGAAAGAAATGCAGACAGCGGGAGAGATCGATTTCAGCAGCGCAAGGTTCGTGTCGCTTGATGAATGGCTGGATCTTGAGGATGAGTCCGAGAACTGCACCCATTTCCTGAGAAAACATCTCTATGGACCGCTGGGGATCCGGGAAGAACAGATGACCCTGTTCGATACCCATGCGTCTGATCCGGAGGCGGAGTGCAGGCGGATCGACCGTTTTATCTTCGACAATGGCCCCATAGACCTGATGCTGCTCGGCATCGGGATGAACGGCCATTTAGGACTGAACGAGCCCGGCGAAAGTTTCGGCGACTATGCAAAAGTGGTGCAGCTTTCCGAGACTACCATGCAGGTAGGCCAGAAGTACTTTTCAGGCGGGATGAAGCTGACCAGGGGCATAACCCTTGGCATGCGGCATATCTTTGAGACCAGGCATGTTGTTCTGCAGATCACAGGGGAACATAAACAGCCAATCGTGCGGAAACTGTTTTCTTCAAGACCTTCAGAGGAGCTGCCGGCATCGGCTCTTGCGCTGATGGATGGTGCGGAAGTAATACTGGATAAAGCCGCGTGGGGCCAGACCCCATGCCAGAATCATTAAACAGCATTTTTTGAAACCGTAATGGTGCTGAAACCGTAATGGTGCATGGACCCGTTACGGTTTCTTTGCGTATGCAGCATTTTCTTAATGAGGTCAGGCCCATTCTGTGTTACAATAAATCTGCCTGTTATCAGGGCCTATTTGAGAATGGATTCATGCCTGCTGTACCGGCATGGCCAGGTGAATGCTCCCACCGCTTTCCTCCTTCCGTCAGTAGAAGCGGGGGCTTCGCGCCGCTTTCGCGGTCGCCGGGGCAACACAACCCCA
>CACZSG010000197.1 GCA_902783665.1 uncultured Lachnospiraceae bacterium
ACCTGCAGCAGAAACACCTGAACCGGCACCTGCAGTTGAGACACCGGAAGCAGCACCGGTCGAAGAGACACCTGAACCGGCACCTGCAGCTGAGACACCGGAAGCAGCACCGGTCGAGGAGACACCGGAAGAAGCACCTGTTGAAGAACCTGTAGATGTATGGACTGAAGGAGATGCACAGGATCCCGCAGTCATTGAAGGAGACCCGGCAGCAGAAGAAGCTGTTATAGCCGAGGAAGAGCCTGCAGCTGCAGACCCGATCCTTGCAACAGATCTCCGGTTCTTACCGAATCTTACAAGCGGCGCCGTGGCAGCCGGATCTGATGAGCTTGTCATCTATGTTCCGTATGCCGGATGCAAAGCAGGAACGGGTACCATCACAGTCAACGATATCAATGGAATGCCTTACGATACCATCTCCGCCTCCAGTACGGATCATGTGAAAGTGACAGACCTTACTGCCGAAGAAGCAGCTCTTTACAACTGGACAGAAGGTTCCAAGATGGTCATCACCATGAACTTCGGTCTGGGCGCAGATACAACCTATTATGTCACTCTGACGGATGGCGTCATCGTATCTGCTGATGATACCAGAAGCAACGAAGCTGTAACGGATCAGGAGATGTGGAGCTTTGATACATCCGCGTACGGCATCCAGTTTGCCCGCACCAATGGAGCAGTGTTCCATAACGGAGAGACTGTAAACGTGACAGTTCTTCTGAATGGTGCCGCTAACGCGCACCTTGACTATGCAGATGGCATCCTTGGTTTCAGCCAGGCAGACTTCACTCAGGACGCTCCGGCCGCAACTGTTACGATGAACGGTTCCGGAGAAGCAGCTTTCACACTTTCCTTCTACGACGCTGAAGGAAACATCATCGATATGGCGGAAGGAACCATTACAGTACTTCCGTGAATCAGATGATGGATGCATATTGAACTATAGTAATTCTGAAGGGAAGCGCTGTTTTTCAGTGCTTCCCTGAAAGTATGAATACGCGAAAATACATTTTTGCATCTTCGCAGAACAGGGGAAAATATTTATGAGGAAAATGACAATGTCTGTTCTTGCGGGAATGCTGACGGCCGGCATGGCTCTTTCGGCTTCCGCTCTTGAAACAGCTGATGTGGAAGGAACATGGTATGGTTCCCTTTATGGCATGAATATGACGGTGGTCCTGAACGGGGATGGAACATATATTTCCAACATGGATCTTTCACCGGAAGATATCACCGAGGGTACCTGGAAAATTCAGGATGAAACCGTGATCCTGGATGTTGATTCGGACCAGGAGACGGCTATGACCTGGCAGGACGGCGTTCTCAGTATGAACGACAACGGTATTGAGGTAGACCTGACCAGGGAACCGGTACAGAACTTTACCCCGGCTGAAGCGGTGTCTGATCCGGCTCTGGAAGATTTCGGCGGAGATTATACCGTTACAAAGATTGATTTTCAGGGTCTGGTCATGGATGCTGATATGATCGGTATCAATATGAACATTGTCATTGACGGAGATAAAGTGACCCTGAATTCTCCTGCTATGGATCTCGAGAATACGAAGATCAAATGCGTTCTGGAAGATGGAACATTGAAGTATGTGGACAGCGAAGCCGGAGACGAAGAATCTTCAGCGGAAGAAGAAAGCGAATATTTCCGTCTGCAGCTTCTGCAGGATGGCATGCTCAGAGCCGACATGTATCTTTCCGGTGAGCAGGTTGTCATGTATGCTGCAGACACTGCATCCATTGAAACAGAAGAAAATCCTGACGCTGATTCAGCGCCGCAGGATGCCGAGACCGCACCTGAAGCGGATGCAGCGGCAGAAGTACCGGAAGAGACTGTGACGGAAGGTGCTGCTGATGCAGAAGCATCTGCAAAGGAAGCAGAGCCGGCATCAGAGGAGACTGCTGCGGAGAGCGCTGAAACGGAAGCAAAAGAGTATAATGACGAAGCTACCGTGAAGAAAGTCCAGGAAGCTTTAAACGCGGCCGGATATGACTGCGGTACTCCGGACGGACTTACCGGACCGAACACGAACAATGCAATTGCTGCTTTTGAAGAAGCAAATGGCATTGAGACGGACGGAAAGATTACGGATGCACTTCTGAAGGCACTTGGTATTGAGAACTGACGAATGAGACTGTCGGTTAAGAGTGAAAATCCGGATATATAATATAAGATCATAAAAACAGAATCGGGCAGATACATGAAAGCAATTCAAATGTATCTGCCCGATTTTATTATTTATTTTGCGCGATAGACCGGATCTGCCGGATATCCTCCGCGCAGCTTCTGCATGCTTCTCTGCAAAGCATCCTTGGAGTTCTTCCAGTCCGCATCTTTATTTCTGTAGTCGAATTTATCGATGAGCCAGGTCAGGTCTTCCTGTACGCGTGCAAGATTATCGTCCATCAGCTGGAAAACCATCTGGTAGAATTCTTCTTTCTGTTTATCCTTCAGGTAACGGTCCGCTGCATCGCACAGGATGCCGAAATGATGCAGACAGAATCCCTTGCTTTCCTTAATGCGCCGGCGGAAATCTTCATCTTTCGTGTACATGGAGAAGAAGGTGGCCATATAACGCTCAAAGGTATCCTCCAGGCCTTTGCACACATAGCAGGAGCAGTCCCTTGAGGCAGCCCAGGCACCGATGGATGTATGTTCACCCTGGTCGGAGGATGGACGCATACGCTTGAAGAATGAGCTTTTCCCGGGAACGAATCCTTTCGTCTGTTCCTGCAGCTCCTTCCGGATCTGGACATAGTGTGTCTTAAGGATCAGGGAGTTCCCAAGGGTGTTTCCGTAATCAAACATCATTTTCATGTGCTTGCGGCAGAAGCCTGCTTTGTCTGTCTGCTCACGGATATCACTTTCCATGTAGGAAGAACTGCTGCCGATGACAAAATCCAGAGTGTCCTGTTCCACTTTGCGTTCGATGAAGCAGAAGGGGCATTCATCCTTTTCATTGACAGCATCGTTAAGGGGGATATTGTACAGCTTTTCTTTTAACATGGCAGTTCCTTTCTGAGTATCTGAAGCTTTCAGATTGAATCCAGAATTATCTTACCAGAAACCGGCACCTTCCGCAATATTCAAAGGACTTGCACCTTTTCCTTAAAAAAGGTAAAATTGTGGGAAAAAGAATCAGCAAAAGCGGAGAGAAGAACATGGGTAAAAAAGAGAAGATCGTCCTGATGGACGGACACAGTATCCTGAACCGGGCATTCTACGGCATTCCTGTTCTTACGAACAGTCAAGGAGTGCATACAAATGCTGTCTATGGTTTCCTGAACATTCTGTTTAAGTTCCTTGAGGAAGAAAAAGCGGACTATGCAGCGGTGGCTTTCGACCTGAAAGCGCCTACCTTCCGTCATAAAATGTACGACGCATACAAAGGGACCAGAAAACCCATGCCGCAGGAGCTGCATGAACAGGTCCCCATTATGAAGGAAATGCTGTCGGCCATGAATATTCCGGTTCTCACACTGGAAGGATATGAGGCGGACGATATCCTGGGAACGGTTTCCAGGCAGATGGCGGAGGAAGGCCTTTCCGTAGCCGTTATTTCCGGGGACAGGGACCTTCTTCAGCTGGCGACGGACGAGATCTGCATCCGCATTCCGAAGACGAAGGCGACCGGCACGGAAGTGGAGGATTATTTTGCCGCAGACGTAAAGGCAAAGTACAATGTGACGCCCACGGAATTCATTGATGTGAAAGCACTGATGGGGGATTCTTCCGACAATATTCCAGGGGTACCTTCTGTCGGTGAGAAAACCGCGACAAAACTGATCGCCGAGTTCGGGTCCATCGAACAGGTGAAGGAACATCTTGAGGAAGTGAAACCTCCGAAAGCAAGGGAATCCATTCGTGAACACTATGATATGGCAGTGCTTTCAAAAGAACTTGCCACAATCGATGTGCATGCGCCCATTCAGCTTTCGGTGGAAGACGCGCGCATTACAACGCTGTATACGCCGGAGGCAAAGGATCTCTGCCGCAGACTTGAGCTGAAGCAGATCCTTTCCAGATTCCCGGCGGAAGATACCCAGCTGGCGGATATCAAGGAGACCTGTATTCCTGTTTCGGGAGCTGAAGCCGCCGAAAAGATCTTTGCCGATGCGGTAAGTTCCGGACAGCCGGCAGCGTTTCAGGTGATAGCGGAAAACGGGGAAGTACTGGGCGTTTCCTTTGCCTGGGAAGCTGGCCGTGGTTACTACCTGCAGGCTGCTGACCAGGAAGACGGAAGAACACTGTGCTGTATGCTTTCTGCTTTCCTGGAAAAGGGCAGTCCATGTGTGACCATGCATCTGAAGGAACAGCTTCCGTACCTTTCTGTTTCGGATCAGATGAAGGAATGTGTTTTCGATGCCGCCATCGCCGCCTATCTTCTGAACCCGCTGAAGGATGCCTACGGATTCGAGGATATCGGCAGGACCTATGCCGGAAAAAATCTGCCTTCCAGACAGGAGCTTTTTGCGAAACAGACCCTGAAGCAGGCCTCCTCGGAATCGGCGGATGCTTTTCTGAACTATGTCTGCATGCAGACTCTTGTGCTGGTGACGGCACTTCCTCAGCTGCAGAATGAACTGAGATCCATGGGGATGGACGACCTGTTTAAAGAGATCGAAATGCCGCTGGTCTACACCCTGTATCAGATGGAAAAAGAGGGAATCCTGGTGAAGGCGGATGCCCTGAAGGAGTACGGCGAACAGCTGACCGGCCGGATCGAGGAACTGGAAAAAGCCATCCATGAAGAGGCGGGAGAAGTCTTTAACATACAGTCTCCGAAACAGCTTGGAGTTGTTCTGTTCGAGAAATTAGGACTTCCCCACGGTAAGAAGACGAAAAGCGGATATTCTACGGCGGCGGACGTTCTGGAGAAACTGGCTCCGGATTATCCTATTGTCAGCAATATTCTGGAATACAGACAGCTGACGAAGCTGAAGTCCACCTATGCGGACGGACTGTCAGCCTATATTGCCGCAGACGGAAGGATCCATGGAAAATTCCATCAGACTGTGACGGCGACCGGGCGGATCAGCAGCACCGATCCGAATCTGCAGAACATACCGGTCCGCATGGAACTGGGAAGGATGATCCGTAAGGTCTTTGTGCCGAAGCCCGGATATGTTTTTGTGGATGCGGATTATTCTCAGATCGAGCTTCGTGTCCTGGCCCATTTTTCCGGGGATGAACAGCTGATCCGGGCCTATGCGGACGCAAAGGACATTCATACCATTACGGCCTCCCAGGTATTTCATGTTCCGCCCGAGGAAGTGACCCCGCTTCTGCGCAGGAACGCCAAGGCTGTCAACTTCGGCATTGTCTACGGCATCAGTTCCTTCGGACTTTCCCAGGACCTGAGCATTTCGCGCAAGGAAGCGCAGGATTATATTGAGAACTATTTCAAGACCTTCCCGGGCATCAAAAAGTTCCTGGATACAACGGTTGCGGATGCGAAGAAAAACGGATATGTGACAACGCTGTACGGCAGACGCCGTCCCATGCCGGAACTGAAGTCCTCCAACTTCATGCAGAGGTCTTTCGGAGAGCGTGTAGCCATGAATGCCCCGATCCAGGGAACCGCGGCGGACATTATTAAAATAGCCATGAACCGTGTGGCCGGGGCACTGGAAAAGGAGAACCTGAAATCAAAACTGATCCTGCAGGTACATGACGAACTTCTGATCGAGGCGGCGGAGGATGAAGAGGAGAAGGTCCGTGAGATCCTTTCCCGCGAGATGAAACATGCCGCAGACCTGAAGGTCAGCCTCGAGATTGACATGCATAGCGGGAAAAACTGGTACGAGGCGCACTGATCAGAAATGAGCAGGAGAGATTCTCTGAGCGGAAAACGGATATGAGGGACATTCATTTATGAAAATTCTGGGAATTACAGGTGGTGTGGGAGCCGGAAAATCAACGGTCCTGAATTATCTGAAGGAGCGGTATCAGGCTGAACTTCTGATCATGGATGATATCGGAAGGGAGCTTGAGACGCCGGGACATGACTGTTTTGACAAGATTGTGAAAGCCTTCGGTACGGGCATCCTTGCAGAGGACGGTTCCCTTGACCGGCCTGCGGTGGCTCAGCTGGTGTTCCACGATGCCGACAGTCTTGAAAAACTGAACGGGATCGTGCATCCTGCCGTAAGAGAAGAGACGGAAAGACGCCTTCAGGCCCTGAAGAACTCCGGCTGCCGGCTGGCTGTGCTGGAATCGGCCCTGCTTCTGGAAGAGTCCTATGACACATACTGCGATGCCCTCTGGTATGTTTACGCGGACGAAGAGACCAGGATCCGCCGTCTGATGCGGGACAGGGGCTATACCGCCGAGAAGGCAATGGCAGTGATGGCGAACCAGAAGAGCGATGAAGAATTCCGGGAAAAATGTCAGGTTGTGATTGACAACAGCCGGGAAAATGTTCAGAATACGTATGGACAGATCGACCGGGAGATTTCTGCGCTGATCGGATGATCCTGATCAGGAGGTCGGCAGGGGTATTCTGTCCGCGCAATGCGGGTATACTGCCCGTTAATTTTAGAATAGTCTGGAGTATGTTGATATGGAGTTATGCAGTATCGCCAGCGGAAGCAGCGGCAATTGCATTTTTGTCGGGACGGATAACAGCAGCGTCCTTGTAGATGTAGGAATTACAAACAAGCGGGCGGTGGAAGGGCTGCATTCAATCGGAAGAAAGCCTGAGGAACTTGATGCAGTCCTGATCACTCATGAACATTCGGACCACATCCGCGGTCTGGGAGTCTTTGCCAGGAAGTACCATATTCCGGTGTATGCTTCGCCCGGGACCATCCGGGCCATGCTGGACGGAAATCTTCTGGGAAAAGTGGACCCGGACCTGTTTCACGAGATCCGTCCGGATGAGATGATAAGGATCAGTGATTTTGAAGTAAAGCCCTTCCGGGTTTCCCATGATGCGGCGGAACCTGTGGCCTACCGCCTGGAAGCCGGTGGAAAAGCTGCCGCCATAGCAACTGACATGGGCTGTTATGATACCTATACGGTGAATCATCTGATGGGTCTGGACCTGGCGCTGATCGAATCGAACCATGATATAAACATGCTGCAGGTCGGTACATATCCATACTATCTGAAAAGAAGGATCCTGGGAGACCATGGACATCTCTGCAATGAAAGTGCGGGAAGACTGATCAGCGAGATCCTGCATGACGGCTTGAAACACATTTTTCTTGGTCACTTAAGCAAAGAAAATAATTATGAAGCGCTGGCCTACGCCACCGTCTGCTCGGAGATCACCATGGGCGACTGTCCTTACCGGGGAGATGACTTCAATATTGAGATAGCAAAGCGCGATATGCCTTCGGAACTTGTACATGCATAAGCATTATTGCATAATATATACCGCATAATATATAGCACATAATACACACTACATCATGCATACCATCAAACAGGGACGGGAACGGCTCATTTTTGTGCCGGGTTCGTATATTTAAGCGGGACAGGGAGAAGAATATGAAGAAGACGATCATTACTGTTGTAGGAAAAGACACTGTGGGAATCATTGCAAAAGTATGTACTTATCTGGCCGAGAACAACATCAATATTCTTGACATTTCCCAGACCATCGTACAGGGCTTCTTCAACATGATGATGGTGACAGACGCCACGGCCTGCCCGAAGAACAGTGCAGTCATCGCAGGAGAACTGGAAAAACTCGGCGAAGAGATCGGCGTGGTCATCCGATGCCAGCATGAAGATATTTTCAACATGATGCACAGAATCTGATATATTGCACAGAATCTGATATATTGGGCAGGAACTGAGATGGTTTGCAGAATCTGTTGCAATAGATGGAATCTGGAACTACAGAAGGAGCAATCGGTATGATCAACCTATTTGAAGTCAGAGAAACAAACCAGATGATCACTCAGGAGAATCTGGACGTACGAACCATAACACTGGGCATCAGTCTGCTGGACTGCATCAGTGATGATGTGGAACAGCTTAACAAAAACATCTACGAAAAGATCATCAGGACAGCTAAGGACCTGGTCTCCTGCGGGCAGGAGATAGAGCGGGAATATGGCATTCCCATCGTAAATAAGCGTATTTCGGTAACCCCTGTTTCGCTTGTGGGCGGAAGTGCGTGCAAAACACCGGAGGACTTTGTCACCATCGCACGTACACTGGACAAAGCAGCTCATGAAGTAGGCGTGAATTTCCTTGGCGGATACTCTGCGCTGGTTTCCAAAGGAATGACGTCAGCGGACGAACTTCTGATCCGCTCCATTCCGGAAGCCCTTTCTGTGACCGAACGTGTGTGCAGTTCCGTTAATGTAGGTTCCACCAAGACCGGTATCGACATGGATGCCGTACGTCTGCTGGGTGAAATCATTCTGCAGACCGCCGAGAAGACAAAAGAAAAGGATTCTCTTGGATGCGCGAAACTGGTGGTGTTCTGCAATGCTCCTGACGACAACCCGTTCATGGCAGGTGCTTTTCACGGTGTGACGGAGGCGGATGCCATCATCAATGTCGGCGTCAGCGGCCCGGGCGTTGTAAAGCATGCACTTTCCCAGGTGCGCGGAGCTGATTTCGAAACCTTGTGTGAGACCATTAAGAAGACAGCTTTTAAAGTAACCAGGGTTGGACAGCTTGTGGCGCAGGAAGCTTCAAAGAGACTGGGGATTCCCTTCGGAATCATAGATCTGTCACTTGCGCCGACACCGGCCATTGGAGACAGTGTGGCAGACATTCTCTGTGAGATTGGCGTGGAATATGCCGGTGCCCCCGGAACCACAGCGGCTCTGGCACTCTTGAACGACCAGGTGAAGAAAGGCGGTGTAATGGCTTCCTCCTATGTGGGAGGTCTGTCCGGCGCGTTCATACCGGTAAGCGAAGACCAGGGCATGATCGATGCCGTAGAGGCAGGTGCGCTCTCGCTTGAAAAGCTGGAGGCCATGACTTGTGTGTGCTCCGTAGGCCTGGATATGATCGCCATTCCGGGAGATACCAAAGCGTCCACCATTTCGGGCATCATAGCGGACGAGATGGCCATAGGAATGGTGAACCAGAAGACGACAGCGGTCCGCCTGATCCCGGTTATCGGAAAAGGTGTGGGAGATACGGTTGAGTTCGGCGGACTTCTCGGGCATGCGCCCGTCATGCCGGTCAATCCGTTCGGGTGCGAGAATTTCATCAGCCGCAAGGGAAGGATTCCTGCGCCGATCCATAGTTTTAAAAACTGAGGTTCTTTCTTTTAAAGAACTGTCGAACAAGCCCCCTCTGCAAAGCAAAGCGTAAGAGGTGGTCATATGTCACGGATAAAGGACATTACTGAATATTGTCTGGCTTTTAAAAAAGGACCAAAGGCTTTGAAATATGAGCCTTTGGTCCTTTTTAACACATTCTTATCTTCGGTAGCTTTCTGACGAGACTGAATATGTTCCTGATTTGTTCCTGATAGAGATTATGACAGAATCACCGGTGAATACTCATATTCTGTCCTGAAAGGCAGGTGATACTTGCTGCAGCGTATACTCCGATATAAATGGGAAGCGTACACGTCCGCAAGCAATATTTCTTTATGCATTCTTATATTATCCATTCGAATATTGTGTATGCTTTCATTGTGCCCCATTTCT
>CACZSG010000198.1 GCA_902783665.1 uncultured Lachnospiraceae bacterium
ATGAGCCCCCTTGGAGACCGGAATTCCGGAATACATCAGGTTGGTCTTCAGGATGGGCACCTCGGTTCCGTCCACGTAGGCGGTCCAGCCGCGCAGGTACGGAATGCTCATCACCAGCAGTGTGTCTTCTTCGGCGTTGATGGAGCCGGACACGGTGTTGGTCTCAATCTTCACATCTTCCAGAACGGTTTCTTTTCTGTCACTCAGCCATTCGGCCGCGTGTTCCATGGGGATGGCCTGCATTTCCAGGGAATCGAAAGTGATCTCGCACCAGCTGTCGAAGTGGATGGTGCACTCGGTCACGGCTTCTTCATGATATCCCAGATTGAATACATAGTCGTCCTGCCCGATCTGATAGCGGAAGGTGGTGGACGGGAAGGCGTAGCCCACGGTCTCGTCGCCGTATTTCACGGTGATGTTCACGCGCTCGTCGTTGATGGTGCCTTCCATGGATGCGCCCTTCAGAACCAGACAGGTCTCGGCGTTCGGAATGCCGCGGAAGGTAAGGGTGAGATCGCCGTCCGGCTGGGCGGGATCCTGCACCAGGGCCTTCAGGGCGGGATCGGCAGTTTCCGGATCGAAGACGGTGACAGAATTTTCCTGCAGGACAACATTGCTGCTGCGGGTGTCCGTGATGGGCAGCGTCACCACGTCGGTGGTCAGGTCCACGGCGGGCGGAAGCACGTTTTCGTCCTCCAGCACTGCACACTGGGCCATCACTTCCTGGCGTTCCAGCACGCTGTAGTGCATCAGCTCGTCCTCGGAGATCTGCGAACTGAACGTATAGCCGATGGGAAGCGCCAGATCGCTCTGATAGATGGTGACATCCCTTCCGTCCACGGTGACGTGCTGCACCGGTTCATAGCTGAAGGGCAGCGGGCGGGTAAAGGGAACGTCATCGAACTGGGCATAATATTTCACGCAGGCCGGCGCGTTCGCCAGCAGGTGGTTGGAAAAGCCCAGCAACTGTGTCTGCGTGGAGCCGGTGTTGCCGATGGCGCGCAGATATTCCTTAATGTTCCCGTTCATCGTGCTCCAGAAATAGTAGATGCCGTTGTAATCCAGCAGGCAGGAGGCGTTGACGGAGTTGTAGGGGAAGCGGGCCACGGCGCTGCGATAGAAGCTGTCGTCCTCCACCTGGTTCATGGCGGCCAGCGGGGTGTCTGTCACCCGCGCCTCGGTCTGTCCGGGCACCAGGTATTCGCGGATCACATTTGCGCTGTTGAAATAGATGTACGAATTGGCGAAGACGACCGCCAGCGAAAGCAGGGTGAGGGCTACTTTGCGGAAGGCATCCGTGATGTTCTTTCCTGCCGCCTGCAGGCACAGGAATACAGCCAGGGTGATCAGCAGCAGGTAGGCGGCGACCATCATGTATCTGGACCGGTAGATGTAGCCGTAACGGGCCATGAATGTGTAGAGAACGCCCACGACTAGGCTTGCCGTGATCTCTCCGCGGGTCATGGCCAGAAGGTCCGGCAGGCATTCCGTAACGATATAGCCCATCAGAAGCGACAGCAGGAAGCACCAGCGGTTCAGAACAGCGTTGAATCCGCTGGAAATGTAGGCGAACACCGGAAGCAGCATGCCCACGACGCAGCAGAAGAACAGGATCTTCAGCTCTTTGCGGCCCTTTCTCGCAAACAGAACGATGAGCGCCAGAAGGGCTACCGGCAGGAAACCGAGCCGCAGCCATTCCCCGGGGGAATCCTTCTGCGAGATGAAGGTCATGGCGCATTTCAGTGCCCATTCAGGCCCGTAGTAAAACAGGGAGGGCGTGTTGATGACGGAACCGCTTCCGCGGCCGGAGCCGATGTAGAATCCGAAGTTGGTGACAATGGGCAGGGCCGCCAGCGCGGCGCCCAGCGCATAGGTGCCCACGAAGGTAAAACCGGCGCGCAGGAACTGCAGAGGCGTCTTCCTGCACAGGCCGTCCTGGCAGAAAAAGCGGACCACGAAATAGATGCCCAGTCCCAGGGTGCACATGTAGAAGAAATAGTAGTTGGAATACAGGAACAGGGCCACCAGCGGCGGCATCAGGTACCATTTCCCGTTCTTAATGATCTCCTCGCCTGCGATGATCATCAGCGGCATCAGGATCATGGGCACCATGAAGGTCCAGTGTACCAGCACGCCGGAGATGGTATAACCACAGAAAATGTACACCAGGCTTCCGAAGAAGGTGGCAAAATACGGTTTTCCGAAGTAGAAAGCCATGGCGGAAAAGGCCATGCCGGACAGGTAGAACCGCAGGATGATCAGGAAATTCGTGGTGAATTCCACATGTGAGGGCCCGAACAGGGCGTATACAAAGTACAGCGGCTCCAGGATGTAGGTGACCTCGCTGCCCATCCCAAGGCGGAAATCGAACATGGGAAGTTCGAAGTGTCCGTGCAGAAGGGAGGAGATGACCTCACGGATATACCGGGCAAAGTAGACGGCCCTCGGGTAGTACTGGCTGACGGCGTCGCCGGTCTGGATGAGCGTCCGTCCTTTGATCAGGAAGATCACCAGATAGGCCAGCACGAACAGGGAAAAGACGGCCGTATAAAGCAGGTAGTAGGCCAGAAGCTTCCGCTTGTGGCTGCCTGCGAACCAGGCAGTGATCCTGTCCGTAAGAGAGGTTGCGAAGATCAGCAGGAAGACGCCGGCAAAGCCTGCCAGGATAAGCACCAGCAGCACACCGATCCCCTTGAAGATGTTTGTGAAGGAAAGCCCGAACACGGTCTGCAGAAGGTAGAACAGGACGGAGTCGCCCAGGAAGACCAGTCCGGACACCGCTGCCAGAGAAGTGGAGCGGCGGTGCAGGGGCTCGCTGTCCGTCAGCAGGGTGCATAGTCCGTACAGAACATAGAGGGGCAGCGCAGGAAGCAGAACCCGGGCCGCGGGGGCCAGGGAGGTGCGGTACAGGACGGCGCCGGCCGCGGTCACAAGGGCAGTCACCACAGCGCCCCGCAGCTGGAATCCGTATTTGCGTCTGCCGAGCCACATGCCGAAGAAGGCATATACGGCGTAGGGAAGCACCGGAAAGACCCGCATGCTGCCGTCGCCGCCGGCCAGGGTGTCGAACAGCAGATAGGAACCGCCTGATACGGGAACCATGGAAACGGCCAGCAGAAGCACGCCCAGGACAGCCGCCACCGGAAAGATCAGCTTCTGCAGCTGGCTGCGGAGAGCCGTGCACAGGGCATAGAAGACCGCCAGGGAAAGAAAGATGCCGGCTGCGGGCTGCACGTCCAGTCCGCGCAGAATACGTACGCCCAGCTCATCCAGGGAAAGTCCCGCGGAAAGCTTCAGCGGCAGTGCGGAAAAGATCACGTACAGAAACAGGCACAGCAGCAGGCGGCGCAGAAGAAGGGCCCGCAGAGCGTCATCGTTTTCTTCCTGTGACTTCACGGAGAACTCGTACCCGGCAGTGAAGATCAGGCAGGGAACCGTCAGCAGGTACAGGAACAGGCCCAGCACGGAAAAGCGTGCGTGGGCGCCTGTGGCGCTGATCAGCAGGTTCCAACCCATATAGACGGTCAGAAGCAGAAAATCAAAAAAGTATAGTTCGTAAAGGCAGGAGGTCTTGCGGACCGTTCGGTTCCTGTCTGCGCGCTGCAGCGGATTTTTCATGAAAATATGTCCTTTCTTAACAATAAAGCACCGCTTTCGATGCTGTCATATCATATCTCAGTAATCTGATCATAAAAAGCTTATCATAAATCGTGATTTTTGCCCACCCCCTGTTCGCCCTGCTTCCTGCAGCGGCTCATTTTTTGTCCGGAGATGGGTTCCCGGATAAATCGGAAAAGAAAAGACTTGACAAAGAATGAAAGAGATGATATCAATATGATATCAGATAAATTTCGATTCGACATGCTATGATGCATGCCAGGAAAGGAGAAACACGATGACTGAAAAAGAACTGAAAGGCAGAAAAATCGGCATGCCCATCATGCTGGGCACCATAGCAGTGTATCTGCTCGGAATCTTCCTGTTTATTTTATCCATGGTCCGGATGGAAAATGAAACGCCGCAATGGCTGCTTTTCATCATCGGTCTGGTCATCATGTGCCTGGGCTGGATCCCGTTCATGGGCCTTCGAATCCTGAAACCCCAGGAAGCGCTGGTGCTTACGCTGTTCGGCAAATACATCGGAACCATCAAGGGGGACGGTTTCTTCTTCGTAAATCCCTTCTGCAGCAGCGTGAACCCCGCTGCCAGGACCCGCCTTGGACAGAGCGGCGACGTGGACACTTCCCACGAGAACAAGCTGCTCACCATCACGACCGGCACTAAGACAACGGAACTGGTCAATAAAAAGATCTCTCTGAAGGCCATGACGCTTTCCAATGCCAAACAGAAGGTTAATGACGTGCTGGGCAATCCGGTGGAAATCTCCGTGGCGGTCATCTGGAAGGTGGAAGACACTGCAAAAGCGGTCTTCAATGTAGACAACTACAAGGAATACCTGTCCCTGCAGTGCGACACGGCGGTCCGTGACATTGTGAAGATCTATCCCTATGATATGGCCCCGGGCATAGATACCACCGGCGACGGCAAGGCGGACGATGGTTCCCTGCGCGGTTCCACAACCCTGGTGGCAGAACGGATCCGCCAGATGATCCAGGAAAAAGTGGCTGATGCAGGCCTGAAGATCCTGGAAGCCAGGATCACTTACCTGGCCTACGCCCCGGAAATCGCGGCTGTCATGCTGCAGCGGCAGCAGGCTTCCGCCATCATCGATGCCAGAAAGATGATCGTGGACGGCGCCGTGGGCATGGTGGAGATGGCCCTGGAGCGTTTGAAGGAAAATGAAACCGTGGATCTGGATGAAGAAAGAAAGGCAGCCATGGTCTCGAACCTGCTGGTAGTCCTGTGCGGCAACCATGACGCGCAGCCGGTCGTCAACTCCGGAAGTCTGTATTAACCGGAAGCCTGTTTTATCCGGAAGTCAGTATTAAGATGACAGATCAGAAGGATTGCTGCAGGGTATCCGCAGGAAAAACGCCCCATACAGGAAGGAGGTCTGACGATGGCGAAAAAACAGATTCCGCTGCGCCTCAGTGAAAAGCTGTATGACGCCATTGCCGCATGGGCGGAGGACGATTTCCGGTCCGTGAACGGACAGATCGAATATCTCCTTACGGAATGCGTCAGACAGAGAAAAAAGAACGGGAAATATGTTTCGGAGCACCTGGATGAGCCCCCGGAGCTGGATATATAGTGGGACAAAGGGACGTTCGCCTCTGTCCCATTTTGCGAAAGCAGTCCGAAGGACGTGCATACTTCAACAAAATGGGACAGAGGCGAACGTCCCTTTGTCCCACGCCGTGACTCACATCCACCGCATATCCTCGGGCAGCGCTGCCTCGAACGACATGGCTTCGCCGGTGATGGGGTGCGTAAAGGAAAGCCTGGCGCTGTGCAGCGCCTGCCGGTGCATCTTCTCGTAATCGGGGTTGTACAGATAGTCCCCGATGAGCGGGGTGCCGATATACTGCATATGGACCCGGATCTGATGGGTACGGCCTGTCTCCAGAACAAGGGAGACAAGGCTGTACCCGTCTTTTGTCTTTATAGTCTTATAGTGGGTGACGGCCGTCTCCCCGTTTTCAAAGTCCACCCTGCGTTTCAGGATGGAGCCTTCCTCGCGGGAAAGCGGGGCGTTAATGGTGCCGCTTTCGGGCTGCGGAATGCCTCGGACGATGGCAAGGTACTCCCTGCGCAGCGCATGGCGGGCACCCATCTCGGAGAGGATGCTGCCGCTGACCATATGCCTTGCCAGGACGGTCAGGCCTGAGGTGTCGCGGTCCAGGCGGTTGCTGCAGCGGAAGGTGTAGGGCTCGCCCTTTTCGCGGAAATACCAGGCCATGGCGTTTGCCAGAGTATTGTCCCGGTTGCCGAAGGAGGGATGCGTGGGCATGCCGGCCGGCTTGTTTACCACCAGCAGATCCTCGTCCTCGTAGACGATCTCTACAGGCAGACGGACGGGTACCACGGTCTCCTGGGGATCTCCGTCCAGCGGAATTCGGACGGTGACCTGCTCGCCTCCGTAAAGTCTTTCATTAAAATATCTGGCCGTTCCGTCGACGGCAACGCTGCCCTGGTGCTTCTTCAGCTCGATCAGGTTCTGGTGCGAGTAGCCCAGGCCGCGAAGAAAGGTGCGGATGCGCACGGGCGGCTGCTGCGGGGGCACGGTGTAGGTAATGATTCTGCAATGTGTATTCATACCAGCGATGATAGCACAGAAGGAGCCGTACCTGCAAGTTCGGGGAATCGTTCACGAAACATTCACGATTTCACTATTGATTTATGAGAAGCAGAATTGTAAAATCAAACATGTCGATTCATTGACACGACGGGAGCAGTCTGCCCATTTTGCTCCCGGTTCGAAAAAATAACAACCGCATCACATCAAAAACCGCACCTTGAGGTGCAGGATGGAGAATTATATGAACAACGACCAGCGAAATGACCAGTCCGGCGGCCAGGGCCCCGGAGGAAGAAGAAACAGATCCACCTGGATGATGTTTGTCGTGGTGACGCTGCTCACGCTGCTGGCGATGAGCCTGCTGAACAACTTTACCGGCAATAAACGTTCCCAGGAGATCACTTATAACCAGTTCCTGAAGATGGTGGACAGCGGCGTGGTTGAATCTGTCACCATGAACAGCATTCAGATCACCGTCAAGCCGAAGGGAGATCCCATCTACCGTCAGGGCATCGAGACCTACTATACCGGACGCGTGGATGATCCGGAGCTGGTTGCCCGCCTGGAAGCAGCAGGTATTACATTTAAGGAAGAAATTCCCGATACCACGACCAACCTGATCCTGAACGTGGTGCTCAGCTTCGCACCGCTGATCATCATCTGGATCATCTTCGGCCTGGTGATGCGCCGCATGAGCAACAACGGCGGCGGGATCATGGGCATCGGCAAGAACAAGGCACGCGTATTCGCGCAGAAGGATACGGGCGTGCTGTTCGCAGATGTGGCCGGCCAGGACGAAGCCAAGGAATCTCTGCAGGAGATCGTGGACTTTATTGAAAACCCCGGAAAATACACGGAGATCGGTGCCAAGCTTCCGAAGGGCGCGCTTCTTGTAGGCCCTCCGGGTACAGGTAAGACACTTCTTGCGAAAGCGGTGGCAGGCGAGGCCAAGTGCCCGTTCTTCTCCCTTTCCGGTTCCGACTTCGTGGAAATGTTCGTCGGCGTGGGTGCCTCCCGTGTCCGCGAACTGTTTGAGGAAGCCAAGAAGAATGCTCCGTGCATCATTTTCATAGACGAGATCGACGCCATCGGTAAGACCAGAGATACCCGCTACGGCGGCAACGACGAGCGTGAACAGACGCTGAACCAGCTGCTGGCCGAGATGGACGGCTTTGAAAGCTCAAAAGGACTTCTTGTCCTGGCGGCCACCAACCGTCCGGAAGTGCTTGACCAGGCGCTGCTGCGTCCCGGCCGTTTCGACCGCCGCGTCATCGTGGACAAGCCGGACCTGAAGGGCCGTGTGGATGTCCTGAAAGTGCATGCGAAGAATGTCCGCATGGACGAGACCGTAGACCTTGACGCCATTGCCCTCGCGACCAGCGGTGCCGTGGGAAGCGACCTTGCCAACATGATCAACGAGGCCGCCATCCTGGCCACGAAGAAGGGCCGCCGCGCCGTTTCCCAGCAGGATCTTTTCGAAGCCGTGGAAGTGGTGCTGGTCGGTAAGGAGAAGAAGGACCGCATCCTCAGCAAGGAAGAGCGCCGCATCGTTTCCTACCACGAAGTAGGCCATGCACTGGTATCCGCGCTGCAGAAACATTCCGAACCGGTACAGAAGATCACCATCGTGCCCCGTACCATGGGCGCCCTGGGTTATGTCATGAATGTGCCCGAGGAAGAAAAATTCCTGAACACGGAGAAAGAGATCCGCGCCATGCTGGTGGAATTCGTGGGTGGACGCGCCGCGGAAGAGATCGTGTTCGACACGGTGACCACCGGAGCCGCGAACGATATTGAAAAGGCCACCAAGCTGGCCCGCGCCATGGTGACCCAGTACGGTATGTCACGGAAATTCGGCCTGATGGGCCTGGAGACCGCGGCTTCCCAGTACCTGGACAACCGCACCCTGATGAACTGCAGCGACGAGACCGCTGCCGACGTGGACAAGGAAGTCATGCAGATCCTGCACGATTCCTACGAGGAGGCGAAGCGTCTTCTGTCCGCCCACCGCAAGACCCTGGATGAGATCGCAGCGTTCCTGATCGAGCGCGAGACCATCACCGGCGAAGAGTTCATGAAGATCTTCCGCCGCATCGAAGGCGAGGATGCCGGAGAGTCCACGGAAGGAAGGATCAACGAGCGGAAGGCCGAGGAGCCTGCACCTGCCCCGGCTGCTGAACCCATCCGGCCTGCCGCGCAGGAAACGGCAGCAGACAGACCTGGAACGACCGCTGCGAACGCAGATCCGGCAGAACAGTCTGCCCCGGCTTCTTCCGGAACAGAGCCAACTGAATAAAAACGCATAAGGAAAGCCCGACTGTTCGTCAGCCGGGCTTTTTTCTGTCCGGCTGTACATAAGCAGGGTCTTTTTTTGTTACCCGACTGTTGCTGATGAGATTTTCATGGTATGATGGACTGCAGAAAAACAGACTGCAGGGAGAAAGGCAGATTTTGCAGAAAAGAAAGAAAACTGCCGGCCTGGACTGCATGAAAAGAGGGGAGACAGACAGCTTTTATGTACACAGAAAAAATGTTTACGGAAAAGGAACTTGCGCACATCAGGGAACAGTTCTATTACACGGACAAGGATTATTATGGAAGAGACAGGCTCTTTTTTGACAATGCGGGGGGATCTCTCCGGCTGAAAAAAGCGGAGGAGGAATTCCGCAGGATCGACAGCATTCCCGATGCTTCGGAACACTCCAATGTGCTTGCCCTGGAACTGGCAGCCCTGGAGGACCGCGGCAGAGGATGGATCCGGGAGGTGGTCTTCAACGCGGAAAGCGGGGTCATCTACCCGGCTTACACGGCTTCCCAGATCGCGATGGAGATGATCCAGATCATTCTTGAAAATGCCTCCGGAAACAATGTCGTCATCACCCGGCTGGAACATCCTTCCGTCTATGACGCTGCCGTTATGTACAGCAGAAAACACGGCATGGAACTGCGTGTTGCAGATGTAAACAAGGAGACGGGAGGCGTGGATACGGAGACGATCCTTTCCCTGGTCGACAAGGATACCGCTCTGCTCTGCTGTATGGCGGCTTCAAATATCTCGGGATACATCTTTGAAACAGAGAGGATCTGCCGTGAGGCAAGAAAGATCAATCCAGACATCTATATTTACGTGGACGCCGTGCAGCATGCGGCGCACGGCCTGCTTGACCCTGAAAAATGGGGAGCGGACGTGACAAGTTTTGCCCCGTATAAATTCTTCGGCATCCGCGGCTTCGGGCTTGCCTGGCTTTCTGACCGGGTAAACCGCTTCGAACATCACCGGCTGCTCGGAAAAGAGCTGGACGACTGGGAGATCGGCAGCCCGGCCCCCGCGCAGTTTGCCTCCTTCTCGGAAGTGATCCGCTATGTCATTTCCCTAGGCCAGAAAAAGGAGCCCGAAGAGAAGGACCGCAGACGCCTGTTCGAAGCAGGAATGCACCGTATCGCAGACCATGAGAGAGGGCTTCTCAAAATGATGCTTGAGGGCGTGGACGGCATGCCCGGATTAAGGTATATGCCGGGGGTTACGGTCCGGATGGACGGAAGGGACCTGACCAGGCGGGATCTCATCCTGGGCATCGAATTTGACGGCCTTTCCTGCGAAAAGGCGGTAAAAGAATATGAAAAGCGCGGCATCATCACCTTTGAGCGCGCGCTGTCCAGCCTGTATTCCAGGCGGATGGTGGAGGCATTTGATTCCAAAGGAATGGTCCGCCTGTCGCCGCTGCATGTCAATTCCCCGATGGATATCTGGAGATTCCTTGTTGCCACGCAGGAGATTGCGGGTCTGCAGTAAAGAGGATATGCCGGCGGGCGGAACATGGCAATGGATGAAATATGCCGGCCTACAGAATACGGCAATGGATGAAATATGCCGGCGTACAGAATATGTCAACGGATGGAATATACCGGTGTGCAGAATACGGCAACGAATAGAAACGCTGATCAATTCAGCGTTTCTTTATGCCTGAAGATCCGCACATTCCTGTTTTTCTGCCGCCTCCGTTTCTGAAATACGGCCCCTGTGCCGGAAATGACTCATTCTGCTATGGTTGCACAACCGGCCTGCGGCTGTTATAATGGCATTCATGTCAGGGGGAAAGATCATGAATATTCTTGAAACCATCGATCAATATGCAAAGGAACATCCCTTGCAGCCGGTCTTTATAAGCGGGGCGCAGCAGCTTACCTGGGGCGCTCTGAAGGAAAAGTCCGACCGGCTTGCTGCCTGGATCATGTTGCGTGACAAAGGACAGAAACAGCCCTTTGCCGTGTACGGGCATAAGGATCCGCTGATGCTGACCTGTTTTCTGGCCTGCGTGAAAGCGGGGCACGCGTACTGCCCCATCGACCTTTCGGTTCCCGGGGAGCGTGTCCGCGCGATCCTGGAGTCCCTTCCGGAAGGATTCGTGTTCGCGGCCGAACCGGGTTGTGCCGGCACCTTAAGCCGCACAGAAGGAAAAACGATCCTGTCCTTTGAAGATATTGATGAGATAGCAAATACCTGTTCGGTACCGGAAGAGACTGCCTGCCGTGAAGAAGGTACATGTGCCGAAGACGCCGTCCGCTGCGTTTCCGGCGACGGGACCTGGTACATCATTTTCACCTCCGGCAGCACCGGCGTGCCCACAGGGGTGTGCATCACCGCGGACAATCTGAACCATTATCTGGATTGGTCCGTGACGCTCGGCAGTTCCATGGAGGAAAAAACGGGAGC
>CACZSG010000199.1 GCA_902783665.1 uncultured Lachnospiraceae bacterium
GCGTACACGTCCGCAAGCAATATTTCTTTATGCATTCTTATATTATCCATTCGAATATTGTGTATGCTTTCATTGTGCCCCATTTCTGTATGACCCTGAGCATCGGCAAGCCTATTAATATCAGCAAGCCCCTGACCGTAAGCAGATTCCTGACGATAATCACGTTCCTGACCATCAGCAATCCCCTGAACAGCGGAGTACTTTGTGATCAGAGAAGTGCGGCCTCTTGTCTTGATCGCACGCAAAAGCGACGCCGCATCTTTCCTGAATCCCAGAACCCTTATGTATGGATAGATTTCTGCGTGATGAAGATACTGAGAGTGTTCATTTGTAATGCCCAGCAGCAGGTGCAGTAGAACACGCTGAATGCGGGTCCTGGTCATTTCTCTGGTGCAGATCAGATCAACCATTTCTTTCCAGGAAAGTCCCTGACAGGCATATTTCAGGGAACTCAGACGGTTTGCAAGGTCCTGTGATACATCCGTATATTCAGTAAAAGAATCCGTCGACAGAAGTTTCAGCTGGACGGCCTGGGCAAAGTCATCCGGAAAAACGGCATTGGAAAGCTCGTTGAAAAACAGATCATGAACGACTTCCGGAATGGCGGCAGAAAGGTTGTCTGCCGGTTTTCCGGAAATAGTTCCCTGAACCGTATGGCGAATGGCTGCGGCGCTGGAAAGGGAACCGGACATATCGGTGTCATGGTACGCACTTCCGGATCTCTGTACAGGCAGAACAGACAGCTGTCTCCCTGTTCGGATATTGGCTTTCAGATATTCCACTGCGAGAATGTTGTTGGGAGAACGCAGGAGACCTGTTTTCACGGAATCATTTAAGGATCCGGTATGGCAGGAGAGCACGGCCGCTTCCCTTGCCTCAGGAAATGAATATCCTTGGGAAAGGTGTTCCTTCAGAGCTGTGCGATATTCTTCCGTTTCCGAATTCAGAAGTTCGGCGGCGGCTTCAAGAACAGGCAGGTCCGGTGTCTCGGCACCGAAGGAGAGTGTATTCACGACACCAAGACTGTTCAGAATCTGTACACCGGAGCGGGCAAAATGTTCAGCACTTCCGCAGGCACAGGCCACAGGCATTTCAAGAACAAGGTCCGCGCCGCACATGAGCGCGCAGCGGGCCCGGAAATATTTATCTAACAGCGACGGTTCCCCGCGCTGTACGAAATCAGGGCTGAGGACGACCACCACATAATCGGCATCTGCCTGCTTTCTGGCAGACTCGATGTGAAAAGCGTGGCCTTTGTGAAACGGATTATATTCTGCTATAATTCCCAATACATTCATTCTTTAACTCCACAGGAATCTGAAGATATTGCATCTGATGATGTAATCAGCAGATGAAGAGAAACGATATAAGAAAAATTCTACCCACGATGATACAATCCTGCCGAAACGAATGTCAAGTGTCCCCGAAAAAGTGCAGGTTTCCAAATGAAAACCCTCTTGCACAGCGCCATGGTGCAAGGTATAATATTGAGTGATGTGCTGCGGCTTTGCCTGATACTGCATAAAGCCGCCCGTATATGATATTCTGAAAGGAGCTATTTGTTATGGGATTTATTGATGAAATCAAAGCAAAAGCCAAAGCGGACAAAAAGACGATCGTGCTGCCGGAGTCCATGGACAAGAGAACTTTTGACGCAGCTGAAAAGATCCTCAAAGAAGGAATTGCCAATATCGTGATCATCGGAACACCGGAAGAGATCGCGAAAAACGGAGAAGGCTATGACCTGACAGGTGCCATCCTGGTAGACCCGTTCAATGATCCGAACAAACAGAAATATATTGACAAATTTGTGGAACTTCGCGCAAAGAAGGGTGTAACGCCTGAAGCAGCGAAAGAGCAGATGGAAAAAGACTATATGTACTATGCCTGCCTGATGTGCAAATGCGGCGACGCAGACGGTGTTGTTTCCGGTGCCTGCCATTCCACAGGCAATACCATCCGTCCGGCTCTTCAGCTTCTGAAGACCAAACCGGGCATCAACAGCGTTTCCGGATTCTTCCTGATGGAAGTACCGGACTGCGAATTCGGCGAGAACGGCCTGTTCGTATTTGCGGACTGCGCAGTTAATACTGATTTCGATTCTCCGAAGCTGGCAGAGATCGCCGAGCTTTCCGCTGAATCCTTCCGCAGCTTTGTAGGTGCTGAGCCGAAGGTTGCCATGCTTTCCTACTCCACCATGGGCAGCGCTAAGCATGACGATGTCACAAAGGTGGCAGATGCCGTGAAGCTTGTGAAGGAGAAACATCCGGATCTTGCGATCGATGGCGAACTTCAGCTTGATGCCGCTCTGGTACAGAGCGTTGCTGATCTGAAAGCACCGGGCAGCAAGGTTGCCGGCCATGCGAACACACTGGTATTCCCCAGCCTTGAGGCAGGAAATATCGGATACAAGCTGGTTCAGAGACTTGCAAAGGCGAATGCCTACGGACCGGTCCTTCAGGGACTTTCCATGCCGGTCAATGACCTTTCCAGAGGCTGCTATGCCGACGATATCGTAGGTGTCGTTGCTATGACAGCTGTTCAGGCACAGGTTCAGTAAGATACAGCAGATCGAATTAATTGTTTATTTGGAGGATAGTAAAGAATGAATGTACTGGTTGTTAACTGCGGCAGCTCTTCCCTGAAATTCCAGCTGATCAATTCCGACACAGAGGAAGTGGCGGCAAAAGGTCTTTGCGAGAGAATCGGTATCGACGGCAGACTGGTTTACCAGCCGGCAGGCGGGGACAAGGAAGTTACCGAAGCTCCGATGCCCACTCATACCGAGGCCATCCAGATGGTCCTGGACGCTCTGGTAAATCCGGAGACAGGTGTTCTGAAGAGCCTTGACGAAGTAGAAGCCATTGGTCACCGCGTACTGCACGGTGGTTCCAAGATCACCGAATCCCGCGTCATCGACGATGAAGTTATTGCCGTTATCGACGAGTGCTGCGACCTTGGACCGCTGCATAACCCCGCAAACCTGATGGGAATCCGCGCCTGCATGCAGCTGATGCCCGGAAAACCCAACGTAGCTGTTTTTGATACTGCTTTCCATCAGACCATGCCGGCAAAGGCATACAGATATGCCATCCCGACAAAGTTCTACAAGGATTACGCAGTGCGTAAATACGGCTTCCACGGAACTTCCCACAGCTTTGTTTCCAAAGAGACCATCAAATACCTTGGCCTGGACAAAGACAACTCCAAAGTGATCGTAGCTCATCTGGGCAATGGCGCTTCCATCAGCGCAGTGAAGAACGGCAAGTGCGTGGATACCTCCATGGGACTTACCCCACTGGAAGGTCTGATCATGGGAACCAGATCCGGTGACCTGGATCCGGCAGTTCTTGAGTTTGTCTGCAAGAAAGAGAACATCGACGTTAAAGAGATGGTCCGCATCCTGAACAAGGAATCCGGCGTGTATGCACTTTCCGGAAACCTTTCCAGCGACTTCCGCGATCTGGAAGATGCCATGAACGCAGGAAATGAGGACGCAGGTCTTGCCATCGATGCTTTCGCTTACAGAGTAGCGAAGTATATCGGCTCCTATGTGGCAGCCATGAACGGTGTAGACGCCATCACCTTCACCGGCGGCATCGGCGAGAATGCCGGCATCGTCAGAAAGAAAGTGCTTGAGTATCTTGGCTATCTTGGCATCTGTCTGGATGAGGAGCAGAACAAGAAACGCGGAGAGAACTTCGTACTTTCCACAGCGGATTCAAAAGTGAAGGTTGCCGTTATCCCGACAAACGAAGAGCTTGCGATCTGCCGTGAGACTGTGGAACTGGTAAAAGCCTGACGACTTTGACAACATTTTTATGTTGACAAAGCCATACAAGTCATATATAATTCTTTGAGTGTGCCGGGAGGAGTATGTTTTGGTGGATATTACGGATGTTCTCTTAAATGAAGGAAAACGGTCCGAATATGTGACTTCTCTTCAGACAGATCGCTTTTCTTACCGTTTTGGAAAGTTCCCTCTGGTCGGTGACAGAACCGTCCGGATCGTGCTGGAAAATATTGGTGACAAAAAACTGCTTCTGGAGGGAGAGGCATCCCTGACAGTCATGATTCCCTGCGCCCGCTGTTTAAAGCCTGTAAAAACGGCTTTGCCGGTTCAGTTCTCCTACGAGACGGAACTGGAAGAAACAGAGTATATTGATGGATATAACCTGAATGTGGATCAGCTCATTCATGATGAGTCACTGCTGGTTTGGCCCGAACGGGTTCTTTGCCGTGAAGATTGCAAGGGTCTGTGCAGCAGCTGCGGTCACGATCTGAACGAGGGTCCGTGTGGTTGCAGTGCTACGGAATTGGATCCCAGAATGGCAAAAATCCTTGATATCTTTAATAATTCTAAGGAGGTGTAATCCGTGTCGATCTGTCCGAAAAATAAATCTTCCAAGGGTAGAAGAGACAGAAGAAGAGCCAACTGGAAAATGGCGGCTCCGAACCTTGTCAGATGCAGCAAATGCGGCGAGCTGATGCTTCCTCACAGAGTCTGCAAAGCCTGCGGAACTTACAACAAAAAAGAGATTATCCCGGTAGAGGACTAATCCCTGGAAAAGTCAATGAGGCATGTCACCCGGACGTTTGAACTGGATGACATGCCTTTTCGCGTTGACAAGAGATTAATGGGGTGAACACATGAATGGGAAAACGCACATTGTTGTAGACGCCATGGGAGGGGACAATGCTCCCGGTGCCATTGTTAGAGGCGCGGCGGCAGCCGCAGTGAAACGCGAGGATATAGAGATTACCTTTACGGGAAATCCGGCAGCGATCACGCAGGAGCTTGACAAGATCGGTTCATGGCCGAAGGACAGGATCCATATCCGTGAGACGACAGAGGTCATCGAAATGGCAGAACATCCCGTGGACGCCGTGAGGACCAAAAAAGATTCCAGCATGGTGTCAGGTCTGATGATGGTTCGCCATCAGGAAGCAGATGCCTTTATCTCTGCCGGAAACTCCGGAGCTGTGCTGGTTGGCGGCCAGATTCTGGTCGGCAAGATCAGAGGAGTGGAAAGACCGCCTTTCGCGCCGCTGATCCCTACAAGAAAAGGAGTTTCTCTTCTGATCGACTGCGGAGCAAACGTGGATGCAAGACCCAGCCATCTGGTACAGTTCGCCAGGATAGGGTCAGAATATATGGAGAAGGTCGTCGGTATTAAGAATCCCCGGGTGGGCATTGTGAATATCGGCACCGAGGAAGAAAAAGGAAACGCGCTGGTCAAGGAGACATTCCCGCTTCTGAAGGAATGCGAAGACATCAACTTTATCGGCAGTGTGGAAGCCAGGGACATCCCCCAGGGTGTCTGCGACGTTATCGTCTGTGAGGCGTTTGTGGGGAACGTGATCCTGAAACTGTACGAAGGAACCGCGAAAGCCCTTCTTTCCGAAGTGAAAAAAGGACTGCTTTCCAGTGTCCGTTCCAAGATCGGTGCGGTGCTGATCAAACCGGCCCTGAAGGAGACCCTGAAGACTTTTGACGCAAAATCCTACGGCGGAGCTCCGCTGCTCGGCCTGAAAGGACTGGTCGTCAAGGTGCACGGCAGTGCCGAGGAAATTGAAGTAGAGCATGCAGTATACCAGTGCGTGCAGTTTAAAGAACAGAAAATCAATGAACATATCGCGGATATGTTCTCCAGACGGAGGGAAGAATAATGGAATTTGAAAAGCTGCAGGGCATTATCGCAGAGGTGTTTAACGTAGATCCGGATGAGATTACGCCGGATACCACCTTTGAATATGATCTGAGCGCTGATTCTCTGGACATTCTTGAGATCATTATGGACATTCAGGAAGAGTTCGGGATCGAGATTTCAAATGAGCAGGCAGAGAAGATCGTGACGGTTGGTGACGCCGCGGAAGCTATTAAGAACGCGGTAAGATAAGCCTGGAAAGGATAGTATTTCCCATAACAGGAACACGACCCGTAAAGGGAAACACGGTTTGAAAGGAAGCGAAAGAGGGGAGCCGCCGGCTCCCCTGATTGAAATGGAATTAATGAAGAATTCAGAACTGGAGAAGATCATCGGCTACAGGTTCAAAAACCAGGACCTGCTGACCCAGGCTTTGTGCCACAGCTCCTATGCGAACGAACATTTTCATCTGAAGATGAAACATAATGAGCGGCTTGAATTCCTTGGGGATGCCGTACTGGAAATGATCAGCAGCAACTATCTTTTCCTTCATTACCCGGACCTGTCAGAGGGTAAGCTGTCCAGCTTCAGGGCCAGCATTGTCTGTGAGCCCACTCTTGCGGGATGTGCGCGGGAGATCGGTATAGACCGGTGTCTCATGCTTGGAAAGGGCGAAGAAAATATGGGCGGAAGAAGAAGGGATTCCCTCATTTCCGACTGCCTTGAAGCTCTCATCGGAGCCATCTATCTGGATGGTGGTTTTACTGATGCAAAAGAGTTTGTTGAAAGATTCATCATGACGGATCTTGAACATAAAAAACTCTTTTATGACAGCAAGACCATCCTTCAGGAAATTGTACAGCGGGATCGCAAGTCTCCCGCTCTGAAGTATGTCATCAGCAATGAAACGGGGCCGGATCATGCAAAGACCTTCACCTCCCTGGTATATCTGGGCGACGAAGTGATCGGAAAGGGCGAAGGCAACACGAAGAAGTCTGCGGAACAGGCAGCTGCCTACCATGCGCTGCTTGAACTGCGCAAAAAGGACAAATAACATCCATGTATTTAAAAAGTATAGAGGTTCACGGATTCAAATCCTTCGCAAACAAAACGGTATTCCGTTTTCATAATGGCATTACGGGGATCGTAGGTCCGAACGGAAGCGGAAAAAGCAACGTTGCGGACGCGGTCAGATGGGTGCTTGGGGAACAGAGCGCGAAACAGCTTCGCGGCTCTAACATGCAGGATGTCATTTTCTCCGGTACCGAGACCAGAAAACCGCTGGGCTATGCTTCCGTATCCATCACGCTGGATAATTCCGATCACAAGCTGGCAGTATCCTATGAGGAAGTAACGGTGACCAGACGGGTGTATCGTTCAGGGGAAAGCGAATACCTGCTGAACGGGACACAGGTGCGTCTTCGGGACATCAATGAACTGTTTTATGATACGGGAATCGGCAAAGAAGGCTATTCCATTATCGGACAGGGCCAGGTGGAAAAGATCCTGAATGGTAAGCCGGAGGAGAGAAGAGAGCTCTTTGACGAAGCCGCCGGAATTGTCAAGTTCAAGAGACGTAAAAACGCTGCCGTCAAGAAGCTGACGGATGAGCAGGCCAGCCTGCAGCGCGTGACGGATATTCTGACGGAGCTTTCA
The DNA here is from genome assembly GCA_902783665.1 of uncultured Lachnospiraceae bacterium. Lineage (GTDB taxonomy): Bacteria > Bacillota > Clostridia > Lachnospirales > Lachnospiraceae > Choladousia. The sequence goes on from CACZSG010000199.1 coordinate 7,305, forward strand.
AGACAGGTTGGTCCGCTGGAGCGTCAGGCGGAAAAGGCAAAACAGTATCTTGCGAAAAGAGATGAGCTGAAAGAGCAGGAGATCCTTCTTTTTGCAGGAGAAATGGACGTGATCAGCAAGGATCTGGCCAAGGTGGAGGAAGACCTGGAAACGGCTTCCGCACATCTGGAAGATACGAAAGCCTCCTATGAAAAGACCCGTCAGGAATACGAAACCCTGGATGCCGAGATAGAATCCATGGACGCTTCCCTGCAGGAACTGCGCGACCAGGAAACACAGGCCCGGATGCGCATTCAGAAGCTGGATGGCAGGATAGAGCTCTTAAAAGAACAGATCAAGCTTTCCAGGGCGAACGACGATCATATGCGAAGCCGCATGGAAGAGGCAGAGAACAGAAGATCCGCCCTTGAAAAAGAAAAGCAGGAGCTCAAGGAGACGGTACGCAGGATCACGGAGGAAAGTGCCGGTCTGCAGCAGAAAGAAAACGATGCAAAAGAGGGACTTTCTGAGATACGCCGGATGACTGCTTCCCTGCAGGCAAAGGCAGAGGAGGGCAGAGAACGGCTGCTGACCCTGCTTGAAGAGAGGGCCGGGATCCAGACAAGGCTGCAGAGACAGAAGACCCTGAGAGAACAGACGGAGCTTCGCAAAAGCCAGCTGGAACAGCAGCTGGCAGACCGGAAATCCGCGGACGAACTTCAGCAGGAACAGCTGGATGAACTGCAGGATGAATATGATGATCTGACCGCGTCCATTCTTGAACTGAATGAAGTAAGTGAAAAGAAAAGCGGTGATCTGGAGCTGCTGCAGGAAGAACTGACCGGAAACAACCAGAGAATGGAAGAGCTTCAGGTGAGATATCACAGGGAGGCTTCCAGACTGGAATCCCTGAAGAACATCGCCGAACGTTATGACGGATACGGCGGCAGCATCCGGAAAGTCATGGAACAGAGGTCCGCGAATCCGGGCGTTCTCGGCGTTGTGGCTGACCTGATCCAGACGGACGCGAAATATGAACTGGCTATTGAGACTGCCCTGGGCGGCAGTATTCAGAATATTGTAACGGATACGGAAGAGACGGCGAAGGAAATGATCCGGTTCCTGAAACAGAACCGGTTCGGAAGAGCCACATTTCTTCCGCTCACCGGCATCTCCTCCAGAGGAGACGGCCCTTCCCGTCAGGTCCTGATGGAAAAAGGGGTGATCCAGTCCGCGGATCATCTGGTGCGGTATGAAAAGCAGTATAAGGATCTGGTAAAATACCTTCTTGGCAGAACGGTCGTGGTGGACGAGATCGACCACGCCGTCGCGCTGCAGAGGAAGTATCAGCATTCACTTCGAATCGTCACGGTTGAAGGTGAACTGCTCTCACCGGGCGGTTCCATGACCGGCGGCGCGTTCAAGAACACCAGCAACCTTCTTGGAAGAAGAAGGGAGATCGAAACGCTCGGCAGACAGGTGCAGGATCTGGAGAACGAGCTTGGTCTGTGCAGGGAGCGGATCGATGCGGTGCGTGCAGACAGGAACGCTGCCAGGGACGAGATCGTCAGACTGAAAGAAGAGATGCAGCAGCTGTATCTGAAACAGAATACAGTGAAGCTGAAGATGCAGGAACTGGGCGAGAGAAAACAGGAAGCCTCCGATTTCTACGATAAGATCCAGAAGGAAGCGGACGAGGCGGATGCGATGCTTTCTGCCATTCTGTGGGAAGGAAAGCTGGAACAGGAAAGGCTGCAGAAGTCCGAAGAGACAGAGCAGAAGGAAAAACAAGAGGCGGAAGAGACAGCCGCCCGAATCCGGGAACTTCAGGAAAAGGAAACGCTTTCCCAGGCTGAGGTATCCGGACTGGAACTTTCCCTGGAAGGTCTGCGCCAGAGGAGAAAATTCTCGGATCAGTCCCTGGAGAAGGCATCGGCGGATCTGGATGCGGTCAATGAGGACCTTCTCAGGTTCCGCGGACAGATGGAGGGAATGTCCGGAGATATCACTTCCAGAGAGAAGGAGATCGAAGACATTCACGAAGAGATCGGGACTCTGCAGCAGCAGGTGACCGAAAAGACCGGGGCGATCTCAAAACTGTCGGATGAGAGACAGATCAAAAACACCAGGCATAAAAAGATCCTGGAACAGCGGGAGACGCTGTCCGAGCAGATGAGCATGCTGGACAGAGAGTGTTTCCGCCTGAACGCGCAGAAAGAAAAATCCGAAGAAAAACGGGATGCCCGCATCAATTACATGTGGGAGGAATATCAGCTGACCGCTTCGGATGCCAGAAAGCTCTCTGCCGGAAACGTACCTGCCTCTCTGGCTGCGGTGCGCAGACAGATCGCGCAGGTGAAGGGCGAGATCAAGGCTCTTGGAAACGTCAATGTGAACGCCATAGAAGAATATAAGGAAATATCGGAACGCCATACCTTCCTGTCCGGTCAGCATGCGGATCTGGTCGCCTCGGAAGCGGCCCTGCAGAAGATCATCCGGGAGCTGGAACAGGGGATGCGCACACAGTTCCGCACGGAATTTGAAAAGATCCGGGTGGAGTTCAACAAGTCCTTCCAGGAACTGTTCGGAGGCGGAAAGGCGGAGCTGGAGCTGACCGAAGAAGAGGACGTGCTGGATGCCGGCATCAAGATCATCGCGCAGCCGCCGGGAAAGAAACTGGTGAACATGATGCAGATGTCCGGAGGCGAAAAAGCGTTGACGGCCATTGCCCTGCTGTTTGCCATCCAGAACCTGAAGCCGTCGCCGTTCTGCCTGCTGGACGAGATCGAAGCGGCGCTGGATGAGAACAACGTGGACCGGTATGCCAGGTATCTGCACAAGTTGACAAAGAATACGCAGTTTATTATCATAACACACAGAAGAGGGACCATGACGGCAGCCGACCGCCTGTACGGTGTGACCATGCAGGAAAAGGGTGTTTCGACACTGGTGTCCGTCAATCTGATCGAACAGGAGCTGCAGGAATAAGCGGGGTAGAAGAGGATGGAAGAAAAGAAAGGCTTTTTTAAACGGCTGGTGGAAGGACTGACCAAGACCAGGGACAACATTGTATCCGGGATAGACAGTATCTTTTCCGGCTACTCAAGCATTGACGATGATTTTTATGACGAGATCGAGGAGATCCTTGTCATGGGAGACATCGGAATCAATGCGACCACGGCCATCATCGAGGACCTGAAGCAGAAGGTCAAAGAGCAGCGGATCAAGGATCCGGCCCAGTGCAAACAGCTGCTGATCGACAGTATCAAAGACCAGATGGATGTCGGGGAGACTGCCTATGAGTTCGAGAACCGTAAATCCGTCATCCTTGTGATCGGCGTGAACGGCGTTGGAAAGACGACCAGCGTGGGCAAGCTGGCAGGGAAACTGAAGGATCAGGGCAAGAAGGTCGTTCTGGCGGCGGCCGATACATTCCGTGCTGCAGCCGGCGAGCAGCTGACCGAATGGGCGAAAAGGGCGGATGTGGACATTATCAGCGGCCAGGAGGGGTCTGACCCCGCCTCCGTTGTGTACGATGCCATAGCAGCGGCGAAGGCCCGTAATGCGGATGTCCTTCTCATCGATACCGCCGGCCGGCTTCATAATAAGAAGAACCTGATGAACGAGCTTGGAAAGATCAACCGGATCCTGGACAGGGAATGCCAGGAATACTACCGGGAGACCCTGGTGGTGCTGGACGGAACGACCGGACAGAATGCCCTTTCCCAGGCGCGGGAGTTCAAGGAGGTCGCCGATCTGACCGGGATCATTCTTACGAAGCTGGACGGAACGGCGAAAGGCGGAATCGCGGTGGCCATTCACTCTGAACTGGATATTCCGGTGAAGTATATCGGCGTCGGCGAAAGCATCGACGATCTGCAGAAGTTTAATGCGGAAGAATTTGTGAACGCGCTGTTTGCTGTTTAAGTGCGTAAATGTACTATATACGGTATAAACATATAAATGCGCTGTTTACTGTATAGATTTTTAAATGCGCTTTATGCGGTATAGGAGAGAGACATATGCTGACACTGGAGGCTTTTGAAGAGGCGGCTGAATGCGTAAAACGCGTCATCCAGGACACAAAACTGATCTACAGCGAGTATTTCAGTGCGCAGACCGGAAACAAGGTATATCTGAAACCTGAGAACATGCAGGTGACAGGCGCCTATAAGATCAGAGGCGCATATTATAAAACAAGCACTCTTACCCCGGAGGAACGGGCCAGAGGACTTGTGACGGCTTCTGCCGGAAACCATGCCCAGGGCGTGGCATACGCGGCAAAGGCATACGGAGTGAAGGCCGTTATCGTGATGCCCGCGACCACACCGCTGATGAAAGTAAACCGGACTAAAAGCTACGGGGCCGAAGTGGTCCTGCACGGAGATGTTTACGACGAGGCCTGCGAGTATGCGCAGAAGCTTGCCCGGGAAGAGGGGTACACATTTATTCATCCCTTTGACGATCCGGCCGTGGCGACCGGACAGGGGACTATTGCCATGGAGATCGTCCAGGATCTTCCGCTGGTGGATACCATCCTGGTGCCCATCGGAGGCGGCGGCCTGGCAACGGGCGTGTCCACCCTGGCGAAGCTTCTGAACCCGAAGATCCGTGTGATCGGTGTGGAACCGGCGGGGGCAGCCTGCATGAAGGCTTCCTTCGAGGAAGGAAAGCCGGTGACGCTTCCCTTTGTGAACACCATCGCCGACGGTACCGCCGTCAAGACTCCGGGCACTGAGATCTTTCCGTATATCCGGCAGAATCTGGACGACATCATCACCGTGGAGGACGACGAACTGATCGTCAGCTTCCTGGACATGGTGGAGAACCACAAGATGATCGTAGAAAACTCCGGACTGCTGACGGTGGCGGCTCTGAAGCACCTGGAGCCCCAGAACAAAAAAGTGGTATCTGTCCTTTCCGGAGGAAACATGGATGTGATCACCATGGCCTCGGTGGTGCAGAACGGACTGATCCAGCGCGACAGGATCTTTACCATCTCCGTGCTTCTCCCGGACAGACCGGGAGAGCTGGTGCGCGTGGCATCCGTGATCGCCAAGGAACAGGGTAATGTGATCAAGCTGGATCACAACCAGTTCGTGACCACCAACAGGAATGCCGCCGTTGAGCTTACCATCACCATGGAAGCCTTTGGCACGGAGCATAAAGAGCGGATCATTCAGGCCCTGCGCGAAGCAGGTTATGAACCAAGGATGAAAAGGGCGCATTTGTAACTTAAGCCGGAAGAATGCGCTCACACAGGGAAATTTACGGCAGATATGTCAACAAAAAAACCTTGACACAGACTGCCTTTGCTGATATGATACCGAAGGTGATGAAAATGGAACGTTTTGTGGAACAGACACTGCTGTTTGACTTTTACGGCGATCTGCTGACGGAACATCAGCGCAGTGTTTACGAAGATGTCGTGCTGGGTGACCTCACTTACTCGGAAGCTGCTGAAGAGTACGGCGTGAGCCGGCAGGGTGTCCATGAACTGGTAAAGCGTTGCAATCACATGATGGAGGAGTACGAACAGAAGCTGCACCTGGTGCAGAAGTTCCGGTCCATCCGGGATAGCGCGAAGGAACTGAGACAGGTGTCCGGCAGGACCCGCGAGCTTACGCCCGAACAGATCTCCGAAGCGCTGGAACGTATCTCCGACCATATTTTAGAGGAGTTGTAGGATGGCATTTGAAAGCTTGACCGATAAACTTCAGAATGTTTTCAAGAATCTGAGAAGCAAGGGAAGGCTAACGGAGGCAGATGTAAAAACGGCCCTGAAAGAAGTGAAAATGGCACTTCTCGAGGCGGATGTCAGTTTTAAGGTCGTAAAGCAGTTCACCAAAGCGGTTCAGGAGAAAGCAGTCGGACAGGATGTTATGAACGGCCTGAATCCGGGACAGATGGTCATCAAGATCGTCAACGACGAACTGGTGCAGCTGATGGGACCGGAACCTGCAGAACTGGTGCTGAAGCCCGGAAACGAGCTGACGGTCATTATGATGGTCGGCCTTCAGGGTGCAGGTAAGACCACCACGGCAGCGAAGCTTGCAGGCAAGCTGAAATCCCAGGGGCGCAGGCCTCTGCTGGTGGCCTGTGACGTTTACCGTCCCGCCGCGATCACGCAGCTGGAAGTAAACGGAAAGAAGCAGGGCGTTGAAGTCTTCTCCCTTGGAGAGAAGGCGGATCCGGTGGACATTGCGGAGAAAGCCGTTTCCTACGCGAAGAACAACGGATTCAACACCGTGCTGATCGATACAGCCGGACGTCTGCACATCGACGAGAGAATGATGGAAGAGCTGCAGAATATCCGCGGCAGAGTCCATGTGGACCAGACGGTCCTGGTCGTCGATGCGATGACAGGACAGGATGCCGTAAACGTAGCTGCTTCCTTTGAGGAAAAGATCGGCCTGGACGGCGTGATCCTGACCAAGCTCGACGGAGATACCCGCGGAGGCGCGGCGCTTTCCGTAAAGGCGACCTGCGGAAAACCGATCCTGTACGCAGGCATGGGCGAGAAGCTCTCGGATCTGGAACAGTTCTATCCCGACCGTATGGCATCCCGCATTCTCGGCATGGGAGATGTCATGTCGCTGATCGAAAAAGCGCAGGCTTCCCTCGACGAGGAAAAGGCGAAGGATATAGAACAGCGTTTCAGGAAAGCCCAGTTCGGTTTCGACGATTATCTGGACAGCATGAACCAGATGAAGAACATGGGCGGACTTTCCAGTATCCTCTCGATGCTGCCGGGGATCGGCGGATCCCAGATGAAACAGCTGGAGGATGCGGTGGATGAGAAAAAGATGGCTCAGATCGAAGCCATGATCCTGTCCATGACACCGCAGGAACGTTCGAATCCCGATATTCTGAATCCTTCCAGAAAAAAGAGGATCGCGAACGGGGCGGGCGTAGACATTTCTGAAGTGAACAAACTGGTGAAACAGTTTGAACAGAGCAGAAAGATGATGAAACAGTATTCGGGTATGATGAGCGGCAAAGGCGGTATGCGCGGCCGGTTCAAACTCCCGTTCTGAAACAGTTAAGGACCGGAAAGAAATCCTTTCACGGTTTATATAAAATATCAAAAACCAATATATACCAGGAGGTAACAGAACATGGCAGTAAAAATCAGACTCAGAAGAATGGGTAAGAAGAAAAATCCTTTCTATAGAATCGTTGTAGCGGATTCCAGATCCCCGAGAGACGGAAGATGTATCGAAGAGATCGGTACCTACAATCCGAACACAGATCCGAGCGAATTCAAGATCAACGAAGAGCTGGCCAAAAAGTGGCTTGCAACCGGAGCTCAGCCCACTGAGACAGTCGGAAAGCTTTTCAAACTGGCCGGGATCGAGAAATAAAACCCTGTATCGTTTTCGCAGGGACATAAAAGTGAGGCGTATATGAAAGAGCTGGTAGAAGTAATTGCCAAATCTCTCGTCGATCATCCGGAAGAAGTTACAGTGACCGAGAAACAGAGTGGTAAAACACTGGTTCTTGAACTGAAGGTCGCTCCCTCCGATATGGGCAAAGTAATCGGACGTCAGGGAAGAATCGCGAAAGCGATCCGTTCCGTCGTGAAAGCCGCCGCGTCGAGAGATGACCAGAAAGTGGTAGTAGATATCCTGTAAAGCCGCAGGAATGACAGAAACTATCGGGGAACCGGATTTATGCCGGTTCCCCTTTTGGATGGAGAATATGGAACAGTATTTACGTGTAGGAACCGTTACGACCACACATGGCCTGCAGGGGGAAGTGAAGGTCTATCCTTCCACGGACGATCCGGGCAGGTTTAAAAAACTGAAAAAAGTACTGCTTGCCGGCAGAGGTGGATATCAGCCTCTTACCATCAGCCAGGTCCGCTTTTCCAAGAATCTGGTCCTTCTGAAATTCGAAGGATATGACAGAGTGGAGGATGTGACCGCTTTCAGGGGAAAGGAACTGTACGTGGAACGGGCGGACGCCGTGCAGCTGGGGCCTGATGAATACTATATCGGAGACCTGATCGGCATGGAGGTTTATCTGGAGGACGGAACGCAGCTTGGAATCCTGAAGGATGTCATTGAGACCGGCGCGAACGACGTTTACCAGGTGGAAAGAACCGGCGCGAAAGAAGTATTGATCCCCGCGATCAAGCAGTGTGTTCTTCAGGTGAACCCTGAAGAGAACAGAATGACGGTACATCTTCTGGAGGGCATGCTTGAATGAAATTTCATGTTATGACTCTGTTCCCCGAGATGATCGAGGCGGGAATGAACACCAGCATTACAGGCAGAGCCATCGCGAAGGGTCTTCTGTCCCTTGAGACGGTGAACATCAGGGACTTTTCCGTAACGGGAAACGGCAGGATCGACGACTATCCCTACGGCGGCGGCGCCGGCATGGTCATGCAGGCCGAGCCCGTGATGCGCACCTATGAGCATGTGCTGGAAAACCTTGAAGGCAGGAAACCGAGGGTGATCCTTCTGACACCTGTCGGACATGTTTTTACACAGAAGATGGCAGAAGAGTTGGCTGCGGAGGAAGAACTGATCTTCCTGTGCGGCCATTATGAGGGGATTGACGAGCGGGTGATCGAGGAGATCGTCACAGACCCGGTCTCCATCGGAGACTATGTGCTTACGGGCGGAGAA
>CACZSG010000200.1 GCA_902783665.1 uncultured Lachnospiraceae bacterium
GAGACGCAGAAAAAGCGGATCGTTGAAAACTGTGTCCGCACGCCAAACGGAATTCCCTGTATTGATGTCCGCTACGAAAGGTACACCCCCTACGGCATCGGCCGCCACTGCGGCACCGTATGGCCCTTTGCCCAGGCCTTTCTCGCCGATGCGGCGGCTGCCATCAGGCCGGAGCTGTTTTCGGAAGAGCTGGAAGTGTCTACGAAAAACGCCCTTCATGCCGGTCAGTTCGCGGAGATCTTCCATCCGGAGACCGGAGAACCTTATGGCGGCGTGCAGGAAGCCGGCGGCCCGATCAGCGACGACTGGCATTCCGTTCCGCACCAGACCTGGAGCGCTACGGGCTACCTGCGTATGCTGCTGAAGGATCTTGCGGGCCTTCATTTTGAAGAAAAAGGAATACGTATCAGCCCGGTCAGGATTCCCGGTGTTTCCCGGCTTTCCCTGAAAGGACTGCACTACCGCGACGCAGTGCTGGACATCAGCATCGGCCCGGACGGATGGGAAAAAACTTCATGGGTACCGGCTGACAGCAAAGGCAGCCTGCAGATCCGGCAGTGAGTCAGAGGGACGTTCACCGTGACTCATTCGAGGCTGCGGCAGGTCAGCGCAGCTGACCGTGCCGGGCAGCCGGAATGAGTCACGGTGAACGTCCCTCTGACTCACTGCCTTATGAAAGAGAATAACGGAGGAGAAATAAATGCTGAAAGTGGCATTCTATGATACCAAAGAATACGACAGACCTTCTTTCGAGTATTACGGCGGTCTTCATCAGATAGAGTTCCTTTTCCTGGAAACGAAACTGAATGAGAATACGGTAGAGCTTGCGAAAGGCTGCGATGCGGTCTGTGTCTTTGTGAACGATACTGTAAATGAAAAGGTGATAGAGAAACTGTACAGCTTTGGGGTAAAGCTGATCGCGCTGCGTTCTGCCGGCTATAACAATGTAGATGTGCGTGCTGCCTACCGGCGTGTGCATGTGGTGCACGTGCCGGCCTATTCGCCCTATTCGGTCGCGGAGCACGCCATGGCGCTGCTGCTTACCTCTGTGCGCCGGATCCACAAGGCATACAACCGCACAAGAGAGTTCAACTTCTCACTGAACGGGCTGACCGGATTCGATCTGCACGGAAAGACCGTCGGTGTGATCGGAACGGGGAAGATAGGCAGGATCTTTATCGACATCTGCTGCGGTTTCGGTATGAAAGTGGTTGCCTTCGACCGTTTTCCCGCCCAGGATGCCGGAATAGAATATGTCTCCCTGGACAGACTGTTTGAGGTAAGTGACGTGATCTCGCTGCACTGTCCGCTGACGGATGAGACCAGACACATGATCGGCAGGGAAGCCATCAGTAAAATGAAGAAGGGCGTGGTGATCATTAATACCTCGCGGGGCGGCCTGATTGATGCGGAAGCGCTGCTGGAAGGAATCAAAGACAGGAAGATCGGCGCGGCCTGCCTGGATGTTTACGAAGAGGAGGCAGATATCTTCTTCGAAGACCGGTCCGGCCATATCCTGAATGATGACCTGCTGTCCCGCCTCATCTCCATGCCCAATGTAATCGTGACTTCCCATCAGGCTTTTCTGACAGAGGAAGCGCTGCACAACATAGCGGAGACCACTGTCAACAACATTCTGTCCTGTTTCGAAAACGACGGCGCCTGTGACAATGAGCTGTGCTACCGCTGCGGACAGATCGAGCACTGCAGAAAAGAACGAAAAGAAAGATGTTTCTGATTCACGAAAAGCCGGCTCAGGAATTCAGCTTCGACAGACTGGACATGCTGTGGGCGCGTTACCCGCAGTATCACGAGCAGACCACCTTTGCCACCCTGGAGGAGCTGCTGGAAGAGCATGAATCCTACCGGGAGGACTTTGAAGATCTGCGGCAGGAGTACGAGACCCGGCAGTACGGCCGGTTTCTGGTGCAGCTTTCCTGGGCGGACCTCCCCTACAGATATGCCACGAAAGAGCTGATCCGGACGAAAGGCACATTTCCGGAAAATCCTTATGTAAAGGCGTTCCTGGACCAGTTTGCGGACATCGATACAAGCCGCTTCGCCTGCTTTCTGTTCCCCGAAAGCTTCAGCTCCCAGTTCTTTGTCATTCTGGAGGTCTGTAAAAGAGCGGAAATATTCCATCCCGTCCGAAGCCTGTTCCCGGATGAAGAGATTCTCCATTACCTGGCCGTGTTCGACAAAGAGCAGATGGAGGACGTGCTGCTGATGTTCCATCTGCTCTATACGAATCCGTCCGGGGAACTGTACGGCGGCTATTCTCTGTACGACTATGCCCTGCCCTGGTACCAGACACATCTGTGGGAAGACGGCACCGTGCTGCGCTCGCCATACCTGCCGGACCGGCTGGCAAAATACCAGGGAAACCTGCCCTTTTATCACAACCCTGGCAAGACGGTCTACGTACGAAGGAATATAGAGCACATGCTGGAATGCGGCTATTTTTCATCGGAACTGGAGTTTTTCCTGTGCCTCACCAGGACCCTGATGCCCTATTTCCAGTGGTGGTACACCGACATTGCCCTGTACGAGGAAAAGGACGGCATCCGGAGCAGCTGGCGCCTGGAGCGCACGAAGATCCGAACCCGGCTGACCGCGGAGGGCGTCATCAAACCCAAGTGGAAACATGAACTGAGCCTGTTTCATGCTGTGCGGGCCAGGTATCCGGACACCCTGTACCAGTATCGCCCGGAATGGCTGGGCCGCCAGAGTCTGGACCTGTACATTCCGTCGCTTCAGACAGCCATCGAATATCAGGGCGTTCAGCACTACCGCCCGGTGGAATTCTTCGGCGGCGATGAAGCTCTGGCCCAGCGCCAGGACCTGGACCGGCAGAAAAGAGAACTCTGCGAAGCCAACCAGGTGAGGCTGATCGAGTGGCCGTACAGCCTGGAGCCGACCGGGGAAAATGTAACGAAAATACTGGGACAATAGGGACGTTCGCCTCTGTCCCACTAAAGCGATGGGCCGGAGTTAACTCCGGCCCGAATGCTTTGGTGGGACAGAGGCGAACGTCCCTATTGTCCCAGCCCTTTTACTTACTGGAATTTGCTCATGAATCCTCTGGCAAAGGGAACTATAATGTTTCCGATGGCCCAGATGAGGATGATCAGCGGAAGAAGATGGAAACCGGCAAACAGCAGGATCCGGAAGCCGTACATGAAAGCCATGAAGGCGAAGAATCCGCCGAGCAGTCTCATCATGCCGCGCTGACAGCCCATCAAAGAAGAAACCACAAGCATCATAATGATAAAACCTAACATTTCACTACCTCCTTACAGGTATTCCCGTTTCGGGAAACAAAAAAAGACTTTTACCATGACAGTTGCCACAATAAAAGTCTTGCGCTCTTAACCCGACCGGATGCTTTCGCATCGTGGTGACGATCAGGGGCCCGCCGGAAACAGATGCACATCGTGCGATGTTTTGATCCGGCGTTTTGCTACTCCCTTTAATTGATTGATAATTATTTATCACTTTCCGAGCTTTCTGTCAAGTATCCGATGGAGGATTAAGAATTTCTTCATAATTTGGCCTTTAAGGCATGTGGGACAATAGGGACGTTCGCCTCTGTCCCACTAAAGCAGCGGGCCGGAGTTATCTCCGGCCCGAATACTTTAGTGGGACAGAGGCGAACGTCCCTATTGTCCCACCTCGCAAAAATTTCACCTGCTATATATGGAAGCCAAAACTGTGCCGGACTCTTTCCGAAGAGCCCGGCATTTTCCATGTAAAGCAGGAGGTAAAGATATGAGCTTTGCAAGATGTCTGCGGATCGCGCGGGCCGAGAGGAACTGGTCACAGGAGAAGCTGGCGGAGAAACTGGAGGTCAGCCGCCAGACGGTAACGAAGTGGGAGATGGGAGATGCGTTTCCCGAGGTGCGGACCCTGATCCGCCTGGCCGTCACGTTGGAGAAAAGCCTGGACTGGCTTTTGGAGGAGGAACTGCAGAAGGAACGGCAGGAGGCCGGGAAGGAAGAAGACTCACATCATTTCCAAAAGTGATTCGGAAAGGAGTTTTCGGGCGGATATCGGAAATGGGGGGAAGGAGGGTAGAGTTTCGCTACTTCAGGCAGCTAAATGCTGCCTGAGGTTGGTAGAAAAGAAAAGGGCGCAGGTATACAAAAGTATAAAACAACTTATTTTTCGATTTGTTTTCTCATAGCAGAAGGAGGATTTGAAATGAACCAGATGCATTCACAAACTGTTCAGGAAATGAAATGCAAGAAAACAGCCATCCGGGCCTTGCCCATAAGAAGACTTCTGAAACCCGCC
>CACZSG010000201.1 GCA_902783665.1 uncultured Lachnospiraceae bacterium
ATACCTGCAAGCAGCTGGTTTGCCGCACCGAACAGACCCCAGATCTGGGAAAGGCTCAGGCCGCCGAGAATGCAGCCGATCACGACCATGACAAGTGTTCCTACGATCGGGTGTGTAAGGACTTTGCGGAATCCCTTTGCATCCTTCCAGGTAGCTTCGCCTTCCTTCAGGAACAGCTCGGAGAACATGAAACGGCTCAGCCTTGTACCTGTATCCAGAGAAGTCAGCGCAAATACGGAGACAGCCAGTGTCAGAAGTGCCTGAACCGTATTGTTGACGCCTGTACCCTCTTTTCCGAGCATCAGCGCGATACCTTTCGCGAAAGCAACGGAAGGAGAACCGAACTCACCGGCGGTGTATCTGGAGAATACCATACCTACTGCGATCAGGGAGATCACGCCAAGGGCGGATTCGATCAGCATGGAACCGTATCCGATGGGTTTTGCATGCGCTTCATTGTCCAGCTGCTTGGAAGATGTTCCTGTAGCGATCAGTGAATGGAAGCCGGAGCATGCGCCGCAGGCTACCGTGATGAACAGTGCCGGGAACATGGGACCGATCTTTGTGGACCATCCTGTAAATACAGGCAGTTCAAAGGCCAGATCTTCCCTTCCGGAAAATGCAGTTACAATAATGCCGACGATCGCGACGATCATCATGGCGTAAAGCAGGAAGCTGGAAAGATAGTCACGCGGCTGCAGCATGATCCATACCGGGATCAGGGATGCTATGGTAATGTATGCGCCGATCAGAACAATCCATGCGGTTCTGCTCATCGCAAAACCGACCTTCAGGCCGAATGCAGTGATCAGGACGATTCCGACGATTCCGATTGCCGTAGCGGGACCTGTCTTCATGCCATAGCGGTTGGTCAGTACACCATAAATGATCGCCAGAACAATGAACAGCAGAGAGATGATCGCCGTCGTCTGGTTGTTGGTCGGGTTCGTCACAAAACCGAAGGGAACGCTTCCGTCCTCCCCTGCCAGCGTCATAAATGTACCTGCGACGACATTTACAAAGGATGCGATGACCAGGATCAGAACAAGCAGTGAGAACACGACGAACAGCTTCTGGGCTCTCTTGCCCATGGAGTCCTTGATGATCTCACCGACGGACTTTCCGCCATGACGGATCGAAGCAAAAAGGGACCCAAAGTCCTGCAGGCCTCCGAAGAAGATGCCTCCGAATACGCACCACAGGAATACCGGCAGCCATCCGAAAACGGATGCCTGGATCGGGCCGTTGATCGGGCCGGCACCGGCAATGGATGAAAAATGATGTCCCATCAGGACAGCAGGCGGTGCCGCGACATAGTCCACGCCGTCTTCCATTGTAACGGCAGGTGTCTTTCTTGACGGGTCAATGCCCCATTCTTTTGCGAGCCAGCTGCCATAGGTCACATAACCGATGACAAGAATGACTATCGCAGCGAGGATGATCAGTAACGGTGTCATAAGTAAATTCCTCCTTGAGTATATTACAACAGGACATTCCGGAACGCCCGCAGGTGGGCATCGGCTGTCCGATTTGTTGTCATCTTTTCCGTCGTCGTCTCACAGACCAGCAGGCGGTAGCTGCTGAATCCGCGCAGCCCGAAACGATAACTTTTATAATGCCTCATCCGTCTGATCAGGGGAAGTGCTTCCTCCTCCACACGATCAGCCAGGATCAGCAGGGCTGCATCCGTATTTTTATGGTTCTCTTCCGGCACGGTCCGCCGCAGGCATTCCTCCCAGGCCAGCCGGTCCAGTTCCAGCAGACGGTCGCAGGTCAGCACTTCCTCCAGGGCAAAAAAAAGATATTCCCTGGAATCCGCTTCCGACAGTTTTGCACTCTTCATAAGAAAATACTGCTCGTCATGCTTCTCGAAGGAAGCCTCCGCCGCAAAGGGCTTCATGGGAGTCTCCCTGTTGATGTTATAGTATCCGCTGTACGCTTTCAGAAGACGTTCCAGCGCTTCATGCTTTTCCATTGATGTTCACCCGCAGTCCTTCACTTTGAGAAAATACAGCCGGGAATCTTTGTCTTCAGTTTTTCGATCAGCGCCTGGGCGGCCCTGGTACCGGGCAGCTGGATCTGCGCGACCTCTTTTTCCTCCACGCATACCACCAGGCTCTCGATCTGAAATTCCCCTTTACCGCAGCACATTCTGGCCGGCACCATCTGTACCCGCCGAAAGCACCGCCCGATGGCATGATACGGTACGAAGTATTCTTTCAGTCCTGACCGGAAAAAAAGACAGGTCTCTCCCGCTCGAACAACGCCGAATGCCCTGGCTTTACCAAATTCCGTCTTCAGTTGTTCCTGATCCAGTGTTTCTCCTGTCACTGAGTAGAATTTCATTGTTTTATAATCGGATTCCCTGCACTGTAAGGTGCCAGAAGAACCAGCCTTTCTTTACGTCAAAAATCACCACGCTGTCATATTCCAGCCGGTAAGGAGGAAGAAGCACCTTCCCCGCTTTTTCTTTTCCCTTCTCTTCCTGTCCGGTATCCTCTCCGGTAATTCTGAAGGGCATAGCGCGGAACCTCTTTTTCCGTATCAGATAATCCGCGTTTGCGTCGTCCGCCATCCGCAGAAAGATCTCTGACACTTCAAAATCCGAGGCATTGCTGGTTGCCACATCCACCACGATATGCTGCTTCCCTTTCCTCTTCAGATAGTCTGCCAGTTCCTTTGTACACTGAATATCCATCATGATTCCTGCGCTAATGTTTTATCGCGCTGTCGCTATATGGCTTTATTGTTTCAAACTATACTAGTACAGAGATCGTGATTTTTCAATCCCAAAATTTTATATTTTTTATATTTTTTTCATAATTCAAGGCCCGGCCATGTCTTTTCGGTCATGGCAGGCTGCCTGTCGGTAAGGCACTGAACCCAGTGAAATACTCTATTTATACTCTTTTTGACAAAGAAAAACCCCCGGGCAGGTTACCATTTTTCAATGTCCTGCCTGGGGGCGATGTTTCATTTCAGCCTCCTGTGTTGTCGGGAGCGTAGATCCGATACTGTATCTTTCAGTTTCTGTGTGCGGCCTGCAGGTCCTCTTCTATTTTTCCTTTCTTGAATATTCAATACCGAGCCTGCACTTTGTCACATAGACCCCGTCGCCGATCTCCTGATCCGCCCATTTGTCGTAGGAGACCCGCTGCCTGTCAGTACCGCTGTAAATGGTATAATACTGTTCCGCTCTCTGTGTGTCTCTCTGGTTCGATGTCAGGGTGTACGCCTCACTCCAGTACGGTTCA
>CACZSG010000202.1 GCA_902783665.1 uncultured Lachnospiraceae bacterium
CGAAGCGCGTTTGCGGAAGCGCCTGCGAATCAGCGACGGAGCCCTCTCGAAGAGGACAACGGGCATCTGGAGGAGGCCATAGGCAGGTTCTGCCGCCGTCCCTCAAATGATCTATATCCATTGTTCACAAAAATACCTTATATGAACCGGTTTTGAATATCACATTCCCGGACGCAGCACTCCCCGATATATGGTATAATCTATCGAAAGAACCTGGCAGCCCGATCCGTCCGATCCGCTGTCCAAAGGAGGAGACCCATGTCTGAAGACCGTTTTTCAAGAACCCGGCTCCTGTACGGCAAAGCCGCCCTGGAGAAGCTTGCTGCCAGCCGCGTGGCCGTATTTGGTGTAGGAGGCGTCGGCGGCTATGTTGTGGAGGCGCTGGCCCGCTCCGGTGTAGGAGCGCTGGACCTGATCGACCATGACACGGTCAGTCTCTCCAATATCAACCGCCAGATCCTGGCCACAGATTCCACCGTGGGCAGGCTGAAGGTCGAGGTTGCCGCGGAGCGTATCCGGGATATCAATCCGGATTGTCAGGTACGCACCTTCCCCGTCTTTTTTCTTCCGGAAACCCGGGACCAGTTCTGTTTTTCCGATTATGACTATGTGGTGGATGCCATCGACACAGTAACCGGAAAGCTTGCCATCATCGAATACGCAAAAGAAGCCGGCGTTCCCGTCATCTCCGCCATGGGTGCGGGAAACAAGCGGAACCCTGCCGCCTTTGAGGTCGCGGATCTGTATCAGACCTCCGTGTGCCCTCTGGCAAAGGTGATGCGCAGGGAATGCAGGAAACGCGGCATTAAGGCCCTGAAGGTGGTCTATTCCAGGGAGGAGCCGCTCCGTCCGCTGCCTGATGAAGTAATGAATGAAACACGGGAAGAGTTTCCGGATGTCAACATGCCGGATACTCAGAAGACACCGGCAGAAGAAGGCGGTTTCGGCATGAAACGGCGCAGCCTGCCCGGTTCCGTCGCTTTTGCGCCTTCCGTGGCCGGGCTGATCATGGCCGGCGAGATCGTTAATGACCTGACCCGGGACCTGTGGCCGCAGTCCTCAAACCTGGCAGCACAGCAGACAGATCCCTGCCATAACGGAGGAGACAGCGTATGATTCGGAAAGCGGCCCTTACAGCCTGTTCCAACGGACAGAACCTTCAGAAAAAGGACGAGATATCCCGCCTGAAAACTGCGCTTTCAAAGCTTGGCGTTCAGACAGAGGACTCACCCTGCCTTTACGCGGCAGACGGCCCTTTTTCCGGAACGCCTGCCGGGCGGGCTCAGGCGCTGATGGACTTTTTCCTTAAAGATGACATCGAAGCCGTTTTCGACATTTCCGGCGGGGATATCGCCAACGAACTCCTGCCGTTTCTGGATTATGATCTGATCCGGGAGAAGGGTAAGACTTTCTGGGGCTACAGTGATCTGACCGCCCTGATCAATGCCATCTATTCCATGACCGGAAACAGCTCCGTCCTGTATCAGGTAAAAAATCTCATCTGGGAAAAGGGAGCCCTTCAGCAGCAGCGGTTCGCAGGCTTTCTGAATGGCTCTCCGACAGATCTGTTCGACCTTCACTATCATTTCCTGCGGGGCAGCCGGATGGAAGGCATTGTGATAGGCGGAAACGTCCGGTGCCTTCTGAAGCTGGCAGGCACACCATACTTTCCCGACCCCACCGGGAAAATACTTCTTCTGGAAGCCCTTGGCGGTGAGACGGCGCAGCTGGCCTGTTATTTCGCCCAGCTGGCCCAGATGGGGGTATTTGAAAAAGCCGCCGGTATTCTGCTGGGCACCTTTACCCGGTTCGAAGCATCCGGCGCAGACAGGACCGTCTTTGATCTTCTTTCTCCCTGGCTGCCGGAAACGCTGCCCGTCGCGGCCACCCCGGAAATCGGCCACGGTGCGGACGCAAAAGCGATACGAATCGGTTCGTATGCCAGGTTCCTGGAGGTCCGGACCCCCGGGCTTGTTCTTCAGCCCCTCGGCATGCGGTTCCTGGAATCCACAAACGCTTACTCTTCCGACCCCGTAAACACAGAATATATGATGTTCCTGCCCTATGACGGCCCCGAAGAGACCGCCCGTTTTCTGACCTCGTCAGAGAAAAACTGGAACGCTGCCGCTCCCCTGGAACTGAATTTCGCCGTTCTGAAAGATTCCCTGCATGCCGGCACCGTAACACTGTATTTCGAGGATCTCCCGGAAGATACGGCGGAACTTGGCTGGGTCCTGGAAAAAAACTTCCACGGAAAAGGCATCGCCTTTGCAGCAGCGCAGGCCTTGATCCGTTACGCCTCGGAAGAACTGGGCATCCGTCATCTGATTGCCTGCTGCGATTCAGCCAACCAGCCTTCCCGGCACCTGATGGAAAAACTGGGCATGAAAAAGACCGGCGAACAGGGCGGCAGAAAAAACCGCGGCTGTGACGAAGAACGGACAGAACTTCAATACAGGCTCGATCTGGCCTGAAAAACAGGCTGTTCTTCAGCACCGGCCCGGATCTGGTCTTAAAAACAGACTGAGCTTCAGCACGGCCCTGCCCCGGAATCCATGATGATTGAAAGGATAAATGAATGAACTGGTTTCAGCGGTTTTATCTGGATAAAGAAAAAGATGTGATCGTAGATCTGTACCGTGAGGGAGAAGCGCTTCTCTATGTCCTCTCCACACCCAACCACGGGACAGGGAACCTGATCCGTAATCTGGCCAGGCTCTGCAGCCTGCCCCTTTCGAAGGATGAACAGGGTCTTCTGGTCATCCGCGGAAGCGTGCCCAGCTATATTGACGGATACAACCGGCTGGTCTACATCTTCCGCCTGGGTGATACCAAAGTGGCAAATATCTATCCGGACGGGCAGGTTGAGCTGAAGGCCCACATTCCGGCCATCTCCAAGACCCTGATGAGCCAGACCAAGGACTACCGTCTGGACATTCGGAAAACCATTCTGAAGACCTATGTGCGAAGTGAGCAGAAATTTCACACCGATCTGCACACTCATATGAACGCAAACCTTTCCGCCGATCTGCTGATCGCGCTGGGCATCTGCCACCAGATCCGCTATCCCCTTTACTACATCAAAAAGCTGGGGCTTAGATGCACGGAAGAACAGCTGGCACAGCTTCAGGCCCAGCGCAGAAAAGCCGCGAAGCAGGTGGAGGGCAGCGGTCTGACCGGCAAGTATCTGACCCGCAGGATCGATGACAACACCTTCATCAATTTCGCGGACCTGATCCTGAACAACCAGGAAAACGCCGCCTTCAATATTCCGCGCATCCGCCGC
>CACZSG010000203.1 GCA_902783665.1 uncultured Lachnospiraceae bacterium
AGATCGAAAAGGTCCGATACAGAAAGCCGGCACCTGCGCAGGTGCCGGCCTTTATTCTGGATATGATTAATCTGCGGCGACAGAATCGCTGTTCACCGGGAAGGTGAAATAGGTATCGGGATAGGGTTCATCCTCCAGTGTGAAATGCCACCACTCTTCTTCAAGCGGTTTGAATCCGTGGGACAGCATGGCCTCCCGAAGGATCATGCGGTTTTCATACTGTTCTTCGGTGATGTCCGTATAATCCGGATGGCTGAGCTCTCCGAAGTAGTCGAAGGTGCCGCCCATGTCCACTTCCTTCTCGGTCGTCATGTCGAACAGTGTCAGATCCACGGTGCTTCCGCGGCTGTGGCCGGAATGCTCCGCAATATATCCCTGCGGGAAGAGAACGTCCTTTTCCAGTTCCGGATAGAAATAATCTTTCATTTTCGTGTCTTCCGGATCCAGAGCCCAGTTCATGAAGTGTGTGACGGCTTCCTGGGGACGGTAGGCATCGTAGATCTTCAGGCGGTAACCCTGTTCGATCACGTCATCGCTTACTTCCTTCAGCGCCGCGGCGGCCTCTTTTGTCAGAAAAGCCAGCGGCTCTTCGTACCCGTCGATGCGCTCTCCCACAAAGTTGTAGGTAGAGTAGTAGCGGATCTCCAGAATCGCATCCGGAACAGCTTCGGACAGCAGAACGAAATCGGAGGAGTCATCCGAGAGAATGACGTCGTCTTCGGCTGTGTCAGCCGCGGCGGTTTCCGTTTCCGGGACCTCTGTTTCTGCAACTTCGGTTTCGGATGATGCCTCGGCCTGGGAGATGCAGGCGGACAGAGCTGAAATCAGCATGGCCGTCATGCAGACAGGAATGAGTTTTCTGAATTTGTGCATAATACCCCTTCTTTCTTTTTTATACAGTATAGCACAGCAAATGCTGATTTTCATTTGCAAACATACTTGACAGATACATCGAACCTCGATATATTATTATATATCGAGGTTCGATGTATAAAGAGGAGATGCAAAGGAGATTCCATGGAGGATAAAATCAGGAGAATCTATGTCCCGATGACTGAATCCGGTTTTTATATCCTTTTCTGCCTGCAGAAGCCGCAGCACGGATACGGCATAAGCCAGCAGGTAAAGAAAATGACCGGCGGGGCTGTGTGTATCAGTGCGGGCACCATGTACGGAACACTTTCCAAAATGGAGAAGGATGGGCTGATCTGTTTTTACCGGGAAGAGGATAAAAGAAAGCTCTATCAGATCACGGAACTTGGAAGGGAGATCCTTTCCCTCGAAATCAAGCGTATCGAAAGGCTGTATCAGAACAGCAGAGGAGAAGATGCCAATGAGTAGAACAGTGATCCGGTTTTTTACGATTGCCGATTATGAAGAGGAAGAAATCTGGCTTAGAAAACAGCATCAGAGCGGGTGGAGGATTGTGAAAATGATTCCGCCATGCATCTATGTATTTGAAGAATGTGAGCCGGAAGACATGATCTACCGGCTCGATTACAAGAACTCCGGGCAGACAGAAGAATACATGCAGATGCTTAAGGATTTCGGCTGGGAGTATTTTACGCACTGTAACGGATGGCTGTATTTTCGAAAACCGGCCGACGAAGCCGAATCGGAACAGGATGGAGAACTCTTTTCCGATAATGAATCCCGAATTGCGCTGGTGAGTCACGTTGTAAAAACCAGACTGGTTCCGCTGGCTGTTGTTTTCCTGTGCTGTGTCCTTCCTAATTTTGTGAGGGCTGCGACAGGAACAGGCAGTTTTACAGGCGGGCTGCGCATGCTTTTCAGTATCTTTTTCAGCTTTATGTTTGTTTTCTACGTGTTCCTCATTGTGTACTGCGGAACCAAGTTAAGAAAGATCAGAGCGAAATATGATAACCACGGGATTTAGAGGAGTGGCCGCAAGCGGTAATCTGCGGCAATAGGGAGAGGAAAGGTTTGTCATGTAAAGGGTTCGGATCTGTTGAGGCCTCCCCGCGAAGTCCGGCCGGATTTGACAAAATCGCCTTCATGTGCTAAAACGTTACGAAAAATAAACCAGGCCGCGATATTTTTGCGGCCCCAGACAGAAAAGAGGCGATCAATATGGCAAACAATGAGACCATGATGCAGTATTTTGAATGGTATTTGCCAAACGACGGCTTCTGGTGGAAACGATGCGCCGCAAAAGCGGACAACCTGAAGAATCTGGGCATCACCCAGGTGTGGCTGCCGCCTGCCTATAAGGGCACTTCCCAGGAAGATGTGGGATACGGCGTTTATGATATGTATGATCTCGGAGAGTTCGACCAGAAGGGAACCGTCCGGACAAAATACGGAACAAAAGAAGAATACCTGGAGGCCATTCAGGCCTTTCACGATGCGGGGATCAAGGTCTTCGCGGATATCGTGCTGAACCACCGTATGGGCGGCGACGAGCTGGAGGAAGTGACGGCCGTCACGGACAACCCGGAGGACCGGAACGAACAGGTGGGCGGAGAGCAGAAGGTCTCCGTCTGGTCCAAGTTCACCTTCCCCGGCAGAAAAGGAAAGTACAGCAGCTTTACCTGGGATCACCGGCATTTCTCCGGTACGGACTGGGATGAGAACACGAAGGTAAGCGATCTGATCTACCGGTTCACGGGAAAACAGTGGGAACAGGAGACCGACCCGGAAAAAGGCAATTTTGACTACCTGATGGGCATGAATGTGGATATGGACAACCCGGAGGTGGTCCGCGAGACAAAGAAATGGCTCCTCTGGTATATCCGGCAGACCGGGATCGACGGGCTGCGGCTGGATGCCGTCAAGCACATCAGCTTCCCGTTCTACAAGGAGCTGCTGAAAGACATCCGGAAACGGACGGGCAAAGAAATGCCCGCGGTAGGCGAATACTGGAGCGGCGATATCGGAAGACTGATCTACTATCTGGATTCCGTGGAGAACGAGATGTCTCTGTTCGATGTGGCGCTGCACTACAATTTCTTTAACGCTTCCTCATCCGGAGGCGCCTACAGCATGCGTCAGATCTTCGACAATACGCTGGTCAGCCAGCGGCCGGAAAAGGCAGTCACTTTTGTGGACAACCACGACACTCAGTACGGCCAGAGCCTTCAGTCGTTTGTGGAGGAATGGTTCAAGCCGCTGGCCTACGCCATGATCCTGCTTCGGCGGGACGGGATTCCGTGCGTTTTCTATTCGGATTATTACGGGAACCCGGTGAAGAACCTTCCCATGGTCCCGAACCTTGGAAAACTGCTGAAACTCCGCCATTCCTATGCGTACGGAGAGCAGCAGGACTATCTGGACGACGACCATGTGATCGGCTGGGTGCGCCGCGGAGACGAGGAGCATAAGGACAGCGGCATGGCTGTCCTGCTCAGCGATGCCGGCCCCGGAACGAAACGTATGGAAATGGGTGCCCGCTACGCGGGACAGCTGTTCTACGATGCCCTGGGGAATTGCCAGGAACCTGTCGAAATAGATGCTGAGGGCTTCGGAGAATTCCGGACAGAGGGCGGCAATGTCTCGGTCTGGGTGCAGCACGGGCCTTTTGAGGACGTCACGGTAAATGACTGATGGTTCCCTGAGACTCAAAGCAGATAAAAACAGCCCGATGGGATATACCCACCGGGCTGTTTTCACTGATAAGAGAAACCGCTGTTTTCCTGCAGCGGCCGGTCCAGCAGTTCCGGATGCGCGAAGATGTGTTTGATCAGCTTCAGGCTGCGGGCAAAATAAAATCCGTCCGCGATGCGCTCGTCCAGCGTGGCGCCTATGTCGATGACGGTCCGGATCTCTTTTGTCCCGTCCGGCATCAGCATCTCCTCTTTGTGGAGAGTCCCGATGGTGATCATAATGCTGTTGGTGCCGTAATTGTTCAGATGGTGATAGACGGAAGGGCACTGGATGCTGCCCAGGTTGCTGGCCAGAATGGTCGTATAGTTGGGGTCGCCGTCGGTAAGCACCTTCGGGTTGATTCCCCAGAAATCGAGGATGCGGATGAGGCGGATCACCACCGCCAGGATGGGCCGCGGGATCTTCGCGAACCCGTCCAGCAGCGCGTCTATGCCGCCGGTGGAATGCTCGCTTTTGCGGATCTCTTTTACGTCGCCGACAATTTTTCTGCTGATGGAGTCCAGGTTGTCCTCCCCCTTGGGGACAAGGACCATCAGAGACTCCTCGGCCCGGTCGGCAAAGCGGCGCTTCACCACGAAGCTTAAACTGATCTCGTTTCTCTCGTACATCCGGTACCCCTGGATGAAACGGTTCATCAGCGGGCGCTCCATGACCATTCTGGCAAGGCCGGCAATGGCACAGTGGAACACCGTTGTCTTATAGTCCGGATGCTGCGCGTTTTTTTCCTCAAGATAGCGGACCAGCTCCGTGGCGTCCAGCGTATCGTGCAGATATACCTCGCAGTCCGTTCTTTTCGGCATCAGATAGGCCATCACGGTCTGCAGGCCGGGGGCTTTGACAAGCCTTCCGTCTCTCCGGTCGCCCCAGCGGCGCTTCTGTGCGTTCCTGTTTTCAGCTTTCATAAAAACAACTCCATATTTCTGTTTTTACTGGTCCGTTTATGAAACAGCGGGTCCTGCCCCGGAGATCAGGAGGCCAGGGACTCTGTTTCGGCCTCTTCCTCCAGCCTCCGGTAGGCGACTTTCCCCACCAGGGTCTTCGGAAGCTCTTTCCGGAAGAAGATCTCTTTTGGGATGGCGTATTTTGCCACATGCAGGTTCAGCGCTTCTTCAATATGGGCGCGGCACGCCTCCTGGTCAGCCTCTGAGTCCTTCAGGACAACATAGGCGCGGACCCGCTGCATACGGCGGGGGTCTTTCACGCCGATGACGCAGCTGTAGGCCACTTCCGGACAGCTGTCGATGACATTTTCAATCTGGCCCGGGTAGACGTTATAGCCGTTGGTGACGATCATCCGCTTGATCCGCTGGCGGAAGTAGATGAAGCCCTCCTCGTCCATATATCCGAGATCACCGGTGAAAAGCCACAGATCCGGGTCTGACGGGGAAATGCGGCGCAGAGTCTGACGGGTCTCCTCCTCCTGGTTCAGGTAGCCCAGCATGACAGTGGGCCCCTTCAGGATGATCTCACCCTCCTTTCCCGGCGGCAGCAGGCGGGTAGTGCCGGGCTCTACGATACGGTAGACCGTGTCGGGGAAGGGAAGGCCGATGCTTCCGGGTTTATAGCGGTCCTTCGGGGTCAGACAGCTGGCGGTCACACATTCGGTCAGGCCGTAGCCCTCGCGGATCTGGATATCCGCGCCGTGCTGTTTCAGAAACAGATCGATCTTCCGCTTCAGCTCGACGGAAAGGGAATCTCCGCCGCAGAACATTCCCTTCAGGAAATGCATGTCCAGTCCTTCCAGCTGCGGCATATGCAGCAGGGCTTCGAAGATGGTCGGAACCCCGGCAATGAAGTTCGGCTTCTTCTTTGCCAGCATGTCCGCGTAGGTCTTGATGGAAAAGGTCGGCATCAGGATGCATTCGGCACCGTGGATCAGCACGGTGTGCAGGTTGATGCCAAGGCCGAAGCCGTGGAAGCAGGGCATACAGGAGAGCATGGTAAGGCCGTTCCGGAATTCCTGGCTGATGGATTCCCTGGCCTGCATGGCGCAGGCGTTGAAGTTCAGGTCGGAAAGGCAGATGCCCTTCGGAACGCCGCTGGTTCCGCCGCTGTACAGGATCACCGATGTGTGAGCCGGATCGAACACCGGGTCGGGAAGGAAGGGAGCCTGACTTCCGGTACCTGCTTTCATGAACTTTGTCCAGCGCATGGCGTGGTCCGTGTTCGGATATTTCAGGAAGGGGAGTCCCTTTTTCAGCGTATACAGGGCCGCCAGATGCGGCGGAAGTTCGTCCTGCATCCGCGTGACAACAATGCGGACGCTCTGAGGGACCTCCGCGAGCGCCATTTCCGCTTTTTCACAGAACAGGTCCGCCGTCACCAGCATCTTGCTTCCGGAAACCCGCAGGTAAAAGGAGATCTCCTTCTGCGCGGAAAGCGGATGCACCATGTTGGCGACCGCGCCGATGCGGTTCAGGGCGTAAAAGCTGATCAGGGCCTGGGGAATGTTCGGAAGGCAGATGGTCACAACATCGTCCCGCCCGATGCCGCAGGCCAGAAAGGAACGCGCGGCCTGTTCGATTTTTTCGGTAAATCCGGAATAGGAGGTCTTGCGGCCATAGAATTCATAGGCCGGTTCGCAGGGATACTGGTCCGCCATCCGCTTTACCATCTGGAACATGGTGAGGGAAGGGTATCTGAGATGAGTCCGGGGTTTCCGGGTTTCGGTTCTTTTTGTTTCCATTTTCTTATTTCACATTCTTATTTTTTACCGGGCAGACATGAATGAGCCGGCCATGGTTCATTGTATATGAAATTACACGGAAAGTCTATGAGAACTTCGCTTGGAAATGCGGTGTAAATAAGGATACGTTTATAAACGTATGTTTTTATGAAGATCCGGAGTTTTTTACTGCGGGGAAAGCATGTACAACAAAGCCCTTGACAAAAGGGCCCCTCTTTTGTATACTATTTGAGTGCAAATGAACAGCGTTTGCTTGAATCAGGCTTTGGAGAAGTACTCAAGAGGCTGAAGAGGCGCCCCTGCTAAGGGTGTAGGCCGTTAACGCGGCACGAGGGTTCAAATCCCTCCTTCTCCGCTCAAAAAAACATCGGACTGTAACATACAGTCCGGTGTTTTTTTGTGCTGTTATTCCATCGGGGGCTGCTCCCTGAAACGGCATCCGGGTTCTTTACGGGTCTGCGGATACCATTTTCCGGTATTCTCCCGGAGACATTCCGCGCGCGGCTTTGAAAGCCCGGGTAAAATAGCTGGTATCCGGGAAGCCGCAGTCCGCCGCGATATCCCCGATCTTTTTTTCGGTGGAAGAGAGCTGTTCCGCGGCCTTCTGCAGACGCAGCTTCTTCAGATATTGAATGGGCGGCTGCTCGATGGTGCTGTTGAAACATCGCAGGCATTCGCTTTCACTGATAGACGCGCTGGCTGCTATTTCGCCGATGGTGATCGGTTCCGAAAAATGTTCATTGATGAACTGCAGCATGGGGCGGATCCGACTGCTGTCGCGAAGCGTTTTCGAGGAAACCTTTTTCTGAACGGCAGGCAGATGGGCGGAAGCCAGAAAGACCAGCTCGGAGAGAGCGGCCCGCACCAGAAACTCGTAACCTTCCGGTTCGTCCGCTCCCGCGCGCCAGGCCCGCTCAATGGCGTTCTGCGCGCGGCCGTGCCAGTCTGCGGCACCGTCCAGAAGAAAACTCTTTACGCCGGAGCTGATCAGGGGACGCAGGTAGGACTGCCAGAAAATGCTGTCGATCCCGCCGCCCACAAGACGGGGATGGAAGACGACAGAGTGACAGTGACATCCGGTGCCCTGAATGCCGCGCCCGGCATGCAGAACATTGGAATTGATGAAGATGGCCTGTCCCTGATGCAGCGTGAACTTTTCCAGGCCTGCGGACAGGCGCGTCTCGCCTTTTGCCACGTAGATGGCTTCCATTTCCTCGTGCCAGTGCCAGTGTACAGAGAAGCGTTCCAGATTATCATGATAGAATGCGACAGGAAAAAGAGAAGTGCCATGACGGACCAGTTCTTCCCCCTGCGGACTGATGTAATGAGCGTTATTCTGATGAGATGAAATGACCATAAAGCCTCCTTCTGACGATTTTGTCCAAAAAAGAAGCGGATATTGTTCTATTAATCCGACTGAAACGATGATATTATCCTAGCATACCTGAAGAGGTAAAACAAGGAGGAGTATTATTATGAAAAAGATATTGAGAAACCATTTCTATTTCGGACGGCTCGCAAGCAGGACAGAGGACGAGTTCCTTCTGAATGCTGACGATTCCATGCAGGCCCGTCCCAGCGCGCTTCGCTGGTTCTGCGGCATGCATGATATGGAGGGGACCTTCATCTGCCAGATGCTGTAATAATGAAAAGAAAGCCTGCGAGAGAGACGCGGGCTTTTTTTATGCCCAAAATCCGTCAGCCGGCCGTTTCATGTAAAACCGGCCGCAGGTACGGCGCCTTCGGCCGTTTTCTCAAACCTTTAAGTAGGAATATGTCTATTTTGAGAATGTGGTCGCGTGACCACATTTTTTTCTGTTGCCTTTTTGCACAAACCAAAGTACAATAATTTCGCGAATCGCCGAAAAAAGGCAGAAGAAAAGTCGGAATAACGGATTATCTGTGGGCGAGGTGATGGATTTGGCGACCAGAAAGGACATTGCCGAAAAGGCAGGCGTATCTGTTTCGGTCGTTTCCCGGGCACTGAACAACAGCGGATATGTGGATGCGCATAAGAGGGAGATCATTCTGGAAGCCGCCAGAGAGCTTGGCTACCGGCAGAATCCCATCGCCGTCTCGCTGGCCACGAAACGTACCGGTCAGATCCTGTTTTTCTGCAAGGATCTGAAAAATGCCTTCAATGTGGAACTGTATGAGGGCATGATCGAAACGGCCCGGAAGAACAATTACATGGTCGTCCTGTCCGGCGAGATTGATTTTTCAAGAATCCGGACACTGATGGTGGACGGTGTGATCTTTCCGAACGAGGTCCACACACAGGAATATCTGAATAATGAAGGAAAAAATTTCCTGTTTCCTGTGGTCACGGCAAGCTACGGAGGCGGCTACTCCTTCGCGAGGGCGGTGCCCCGCATCAACTGTGACCTGTACAAAGGAATGATGGAAGAACTGCGGTATCTTCAGAACAGGGGACACAGAAAGATCGCTTTTGCGTGTCCGTATCTTCCCAAGTCCGCTTTTGGGCTGGATGCCAGGATCAGCGGGTGGCTGGATTTTTTCGGGACCGCGGGAAAAGAACTGGACAGGTATTATATCTGTGTCAGCAGATACGCGCTGCCGGACGATCCGCGGGCGCTGCGGTTCAACGAAGAGCAGCTGCTGGAGGACGGCAGGAAGGTGTTCCTGGCGGAGGACTTTTTCAGCAAAGGCAGATTTGCCGCCCAGCTTTTCTGTGAGAGGAAATGCGATGCAACGGCTGTCGTGTGCTTCAACGATGAGATGGCCCAGGGTTTCTGCCGCCAGCTGAGGGAAAACGGATTAGAGGTTCCGGAAGATGTTTCCGTGGCCGGATTCGATGATACATACGCGAACCGCTACGCGGTGAGAAGACCCACCACGCTGGCGCTGAATCCGAAACTGCAGGGGCAGAAGTGCGTGGAGGTGCTGCTGGATGTCATCAACGGCAGGCGGGTGAAGAACACCACGGAAATTCCGTTCCGCCTTGTGGAGGGCGAGACGGTGAAAGATCTGCGAAAGCAGTGAAAGAGAGCAACAGGATGTTTCTCCGGCAACTGCCGGCGTACATAGAAACTTTTAAAACCATTTTTATTTATAAGGAGGAGAAACAATGAAAAAACGTATCGCTGGTGCACTCGTCCTTGCAATGGCTGCTTCCATGTTTACAGGCGCCATGATCGCACAGGCAAACGAAGACATCTCCGGTGAGATCGAAGTCGGCGGCTGGCCGTCAGGCGACGATGCTTTCAAGGCAGCTATGGAAGGCTTCAATGAAGCTTATCCGAACATTGAAGTTGAACTGAACTTCACGGATACCACAGCTCATCATCAGGCTCTGCAGACCTCTCTGGCAGCAGGCAGCGGCGCTCCGGACGTAGCCATGGTAGAAGGTGCTTACATTGCACAGTACAAGAACAGCCCGGCTCTGACAAACCTCAGAGATTTCGGCGTTGACGATTACAAGGATGACTTCGGCGAGTTCAAATGGAACCAGGCCATCTCCGATGACGGAACCCGTATGGTTGCTCTTCCCTGGGACCTTGGCCCCACACTGTTCTACTATCGTGCAGACGTTTTCGAAGAAGTTGGTCTTCCGACCGCTCCGGCAGAAGTTGACGAGCTGATGAGCACCTGGGAAGGCGTTCTGGAAGTTGCTGAAAAGGTTTCCATCCCGGGAAAGAGATGGTTCCTTCCGTCCGCTGCATATCCGTATCAGTGGATGTTCATCAACCGTGACTACTATGATGAAGACCTCAACCTGAGACTTGAGCGTGACGGCGATCTGGAATGCCTGCAGGCATGCCTGGATATCCGCAACAACGGCTGGGACATGAACGTTGATATGTGGAGCGCCGAGGCTTATGCAGCATACGCAAACGGCAGCTGTGTCTGCGTAGCGGCAGGTTCCTGGTTCTCCGGATTCCTGAAGACCGACATCGATCCCGACGGCGCAGGCCACTGGGGAGCAACCAGACTTCCGGGCGGACTTCCGGACACCAACTGGGGCGGATCTTTCCTGGTAATCCCGGAGCAGTCCGAGAACAAGGAAGCAGCATGGGCATTCGTTTCCTACATGCTGGCTACATCCAAGGGACAGAACGACATGTTCAGGGCTGTTGACTACTTCCCGGCATACGAGCCGGCATGGGACGACGCTCCTGAACTGTACACCGATCTTGACCCGTACTTCAACCCGGCTCAGGATCCGGCTCCGAACGCAATCGCAACCGAGATCGCCGCGAACGTTCCTACCGTTTACAACACCATCATGGATACCACTGCTGAAGGATATCTGTACAGCTCCTTCAACGCAGGCGCAGAAGCCGGCGAGACTCCGGAACAGATCCGCGACAGACTTGCTGCTGACATCGAAGCTGCCTGCGCTGAACTGAAAGAGCAGCAGATCCAGACTCTGAAGGACGCTGGCGTCTGGGAAGAGTAATATAGAATCCGCGCTTTCGGCGTAACGATCAGTCTAAGCCAGAAGATGGCCGGGTGTTTGTGCCCGGCCATTTTTAAAAGAAAAAAGAGGTGAAAAAGTGAAAGCAGCCGCTAAAAAGAACCGCTTTCTGCATGCGCTCTACGAATACCGCGTCGCGTATGCGTACATTGCTCCGTTCTTTCTCTTATTTGCTATTTTCAACCTGTTCCCGATGGTATACGGCTTTTTCCTGAGCTTTTTCCGCTGGGACGGAATGAGTGCCATGCACTTCATCGGTATTGAAAACTATGTGAACCTGCTGAAGGACGTGCTGTTCTGGAAGGCATTCAAGAACACACTGTTCATGGGTATCATTGCACATATCCCGATCCTGCTTGGAGGCCTTGTGCTGGCCTATATTCTGAATTCCAAGCTTGTAAAGGGCCAGAATATCTTCAAGACGATCTACTTTATGCCTATGGTTACCAGCTCGGTTGCCATTACCATTATTTTCTCAAACCTGTTCGGATATAACTACGGCCTGATCAACTGGTTCCTCAGCCTGTTCGGCGAAGCACCCATCAACTGGCTGGGCGGAGACGGCTCCCTGATCCGTGTGGCGGTCATCGTCATGTTCGCCTGGAAATGGATCGGCTGGAACATGGTCATCTATCTGGCCGGCATGCAGGGCATCAGCAACGACATCTATGAAGCTGCGGAAATCGACGGCGCCAACCATGTGCAGATCGTCTTCCGCATACTGATCCCGCTGCTCAAGCCCATCATCCTGTTTACCCTGATCCAGTCCACCATCGGTATGTTCAACCTGTTCACGGAGCCCTTCGTACTGACGGGATCCAGCTGGACCGGCGGAACCAACAACGGCGGCCTGACGCTGATGATCTACTTGCTGAACAAAGCGCCGCAGGGCGGTACCGCATACGGATATGCATCCGCTGTTGCGTACGTGATCACCGTCTTCATCGTGATCATTTCGTTTGTCCTCAACAACACCATGACGGACAAGGATCCCTATGAAGGAAAGAAGAAAAGGAGGAAGAGTGCATGAAGACATTACTGCTTTTACTCCTGGGCCTTGCGGTTCTGCTGATCGTCATCGCGAAGGTTCATCCGGTCGGGAAAAAGATCTCTCTGTACGTTGTCCTGATCATCATCGCGCTGATCATGCTGCTGCCGTTCTACATGATGTTCGTCATGTCGACCCTGAAGACCAATGAGATCTATTCCTTCCCGCCCATCGTCACCTTCGGCAGCAACCTGGCCACCAACTTCAAGAACATGAACGAGGCGGTCAACCTGCCCAGAGCGCTGATGAACAGCTGTATCGTCACCATCTCCTACGTGATCCTGGTGCTGTTCTTCTGCTCCATCGGCGGATATGCCTTCTCGGTCTATGACTTCCCGGGCAAGAACATCCTGTTCACCATCCTTCTGGGAACCATGATGATCCCGCCCACCGCAGGCATGATCCCGTGGTTCATCATGATGAGCAAATTCGGCTGGGTCAACGATTTCAAGGCCCTCATCATTCCGAGCTGTGCCAACGCGTTCGGTATTTTCTGGATGCGCCAGTACTGCCAGAATAACGTGCCGAAGGCCCTGATGGAGGCGGCCCGCATTGACGGCTGCTCCGAGTGGACCATCTTCTTCCGCGTCATCGCGCCGATCCTGAAGCCGGCCTACGCTTCGCTGGGCATCATGAACTTCGTTAACCAGTGGAACGAATTCACACAGGCATTGCTGATCTTGAAGAAGACAAAATACTTCACCCTGCCGCTGCTGCTCCGTTCCATGGTCTCCGACCGCGGAACAGACGTTGGCGCCATGATGCTGGCCAGCACCTGCGCGGTTCTGCCGCTGCTGATCTGTTTCCTGTGCGCTTCCAAGTTCTTTATGGACGGCCTGACAGCCGGAGCTGTGAAAGAGTAATAGAAAAGTGGGACAGAGGGACGTTCGCCTTTGTCCCATTTTAAAAAGGAAATGGGACAAAGGCGAACGTCCCTCTGTCCCACTTTATAAGGAGAAAACTGCATGAGCTACTTATTGAATGGAGACAGAATGATTCTCGGCACCTGCTATTATCCGGAACACTGGCCGAAAAAACTCTGGAAGGAAGATCTGGAGCGCATGCTGGAGGCCGGCATCGAAGTGATCCGAATCGCGGAATTTGCCTGGAGCAAGATCGAGCTGACGGAGGGGAATTTTGACTATTCCTTCTTCGATGAATTCCTGGATGTGGCCGAGCAGACGGATATCAAGGTGATCTTCTGTACCCCGACCGCAACTCCGCCCGCCTGGCTGACAGAGAAATATCCTGAAGTGCTCAACGCCACCATGGACGGAGTGCTGTACCGTCATGGCGCGAGAAGACACTATAATTACAATTCTCCGAAATATCAGGAGCTGTCCGCGAGAATCGTGGAAAAGTCCGCATCTCACTATGCAGGAAGAAAATGCATCATCGGCTGGCAGATCGACAATGAGATCAACTGCGAGAAGGATGTCTTCTATTCAGAAAGCGATTCTGTTGCCTTCCGGCTTTTCCTGAAGGAAAAATACGGAACCCTGGACGCACTGAACGAAGCATGGGGAACTGCTTTCTGGAACCAGACCTACACGGACTGGGAGGAACTGCATGTACCGCGCACAACGCTGTCAAACTCCACCAATCCGCACGAAGTGCTGGACTATACACGGTTTGTATCCGCCAGTGCGCGCCGGTTCTGCAAGATGCAGAGCGATATTATCCGCAAGTATCTGAAACCGGGCGACTTCATCACCACGAACGGCATGTTCTCCAATCTGGACAATCACCAGATGAACAAGGAGAGCCTCGATTTCTATATGTACGATTCCTATCCGAACTTCGCGTACTGCCTGGATATGTATTCCGATAAGCCGGGAGATCTGAAGGACCGCAAGTGGAGCCGCAACCTGACAGAAGTCCGCTCCATCTGCCCTATCTTCGGCATTATGGAGCAGCAGTCGGGCGCCAATGGCTGGAACACCCGCATGGCAGCCCCCACCCCGCGCCCGGGCCAGATGACCCTGTGGACCATGCAGTCCGTTGCCCACGGCGCAGACTATGTCAGCTATTTCCGCTGGAGAACGGCTGTGTTCGGGACCGAGATCTACTGGCACGGAATTCTGGATTATTCCGGAAGAGAGAACCGCCGCCTGAAAGAAGTGCGGGAAGTCCGCGACAAATTCAAAGCTATCAGCGAGATCGCCGGAGCCGGATACGAGGCGAAGGTCGGTATCGTGAAGACCTACGACAACATCTGGGACGCACAGCTTGACGCCTGGCACTTTAAAGTGGAAGACGCCAGCCAGAAAGCCCTGTTCGCGGCTGCGCAGAAGACAGGTACGCCCATCGATTTCGTTTACCTGGATCACACGGACCTGGAAGCTCTGTCCAAATATCAGGTGCTGATCTATCCGCACGCGCTTATTGCGACGCAGGAACAGGCGGATCTGCTGGAAGCCTATGTGAAGGCCGGCGGCACGGTTGTGCTGGGCTGCCGCAGCGGGCAGAAAGAGATCCACGGCCAGTGCGTGATGGAAAAGCTGCCGGGTGTATTCGCCTCCCTGACCGGATGCGATATTCCGGAGTACTCCCTGATCGCCCCGGATGCCGGAAAAGTGACTGTAAACTGGGACGGCACAGAGTTTGAGGCATCTGTCTTCACAGACCTGCTTGAGCCGGTTGAAGATGGAAAACTGGAAGCAACCTTTACCTCCGATTACTATGCCGGAAGCGGTGCGCTGGTTTCCAGACAGATCGGAAAAGGCAAGGCATACTACTACGGGTCTGCCTTCAATGAGGAGAGCGCGAAGGTCTTCTTTGAGAAGCTCGGCGTGCTTGCGCCTTATGCCGGAACCATTACTGTTCCGACCGAGACCTGCGAGATCGCCGTACGCGCGAAAGGAGAGCAGAAATATCTGTTCGTGCTGAACTACGACAAGAATCCCGTCCAGATCACGCTTCACCAGGAAGGGACGGATCTGTACACCGGTAAGAAGATCTGCGGCGAGCAGACCCTGCCGGGGTATGGAACACTGGTCATTAAACTGTAAGTGAG
>CACZSG010000204.1 GCA_902783665.1 uncultured Lachnospiraceae bacterium
GTCACGTTGCGGGCCATGTTCCGGGTGTCCGAAAGAATGGACATCAGCATGATGCGAGCCATGTCCTGCGGAACGGGGACTTCACATTCCCGGTAGGCAAGGAAGACCAGGGAGGCGGCAGCGCCGACCGGGGCGGAACGCACATTCATGGGCTCAACGATCTCTACGTCGCCGATGCCGTGATGGTCCACGATGCCTACCACACGGACATCCTCCATTCCGTCGATGGCCTGGGAATAATTGCTGTGGTCTACCAGGATGAACTGCTTTCCATGGGCTTCGTGCATGACCGGCGGAGCCTCAAGGCCGAAAGCGTCAAGTGCCGTCTGTGTTTCGTTGTTGACATCGTCGCTGACGACCGCCTGCGCTTCGATTCCGATCTCGTTCAGAAGGTACGCATAGGCCATGGCGCAGCCTACCGTGTCCGCGTCCGGACTTTTATGGCCGATGACGTAAGTGACGGCATCGCCGTAGTCGGTGGTAAGAAGGAGGTCCCGGCTGGCCTGCGCCTCCGGGGAGATTTCCGCTGCTGCCTCGGATGCAAAGACCGGTGAATTGAATACGCTGAAACAAAGTAACATGCCTGCCATTGCCAATACTGTTTTCCTCATCATATTTTCTGGCTTTCTAGTACTGCCTTACCCTGATGATCTGTCCCCGGCTCCCGTTTTCAGATGCCTGATTTTCGGATCTATATGATTCCGGAAACTGTGTAAAAGCATGTGATGTATAAGATACAGCCAGTCTACAGCGTATTTTCATAAAAAGCAATGACAACCGCTCACGGATTTCCGGATACTTGACCGGAATGAAAACTGATGATACAATATTTTGCATGAAAAGAACCGGAAACAACTACTTCCTTCTGAAGGAAGACGGGGAGCATAAAGCATGTTCTGTAGTTGTTGTCCCGGTCTTTTTTTGTGCTGTAAAGATGGGACAGGAGTGTTTTGGAGGAATAGGGATGAAGTTGAAGGATAATATTCTGAATGTGGGAATCGATATCGGGGTGGACATTCTGAGCGGTGTGCTGCTGGCGTTCGCCATCTACTGTTTTGCCATACCGGCCGGGTTCCCGATGACCGGAATTTCCGGGGTCGCCCTGATCCTGTACCATCTGTTCCACCTGCCGGTGGGCGTGATGACCATTGTGCTGAATATCCCGATCATGGTGGGCTGCTTCCGGATTCTGGGAAAGAAATTCTACCTGAATTCCGTTCGGACTATCCTGATCACCTCTGTCATCCTGGACGTGCTGGGACCGCATCTTCCGGTCTATCGGGAAGACACCATGATCGCCGCCATCTTCGCGGGTGTTCTGTGCGGCGTGGGGTACGGAATCGTCTTCATGCGGGATTCGTCCACCGGCGGTACGGACTTTATCCTGATGGCGGTCCGGACGGTGAAACCCTATCTTTCCCTTGGGAAGATTTCATTTATCATAGATTTTATCGTGATCGCCGCGGGCGGCTACTACCTTGGGAACAAGACGATGATCTTCTATGGCCTGATCCTGGACTATATTCTGTCCACCGTGCTGGACAAGGTGGTATACGGCGGCAACTACGGAAAACTGACCATGATCATCACTGACCATCCGTACGAGACCTGCAGGGCCATAGACGCCGAGACAAGAAGAGGAGCCACTCTGCTGAAGGCAAAGGGCTCCTTTTCGGGAGAAGACAAGTCTGTCGTTATGTGTGCATGCAGCAACAAGGAAATGTATGCCATCCGGAGGCTGGCGCATAAGGTGGACCCGGCGGCGTTCGTCATCATTCTGGAATCCAATGAAGTCATCGGAGAAGGGTTCCATCTGCCGGAAGGCTGATAAATTCTGATGCAAGCTGATCCGACGGTTCTGACAGGCAGATGGGAGGATTGATCCGGAAACCAGATAAAAAGCCCTGATCATGCATGGAAAATTTTGAGAATAAGGTCTTTGTCCCCAAAACTTCCGGCCTTGGAGATGAGATTTAAGGTTCTTCCTTCAAAATCCAGACTTCCGAGGACTACTCCTGGCTGCAGTTCGCAGCGGACCCGCATTTCGGGAACGCCCAGCGCCTGAACGACGGAAAGAAGCGTGTCCCCTCCGAAAACACATAAAGTTTTTACTTCACCGGTATCGCAGAGCATTCGTGCCAGCGAGCCGGTGATTTTTTCTGCCAGCTGTTTTGCGGTCGGGGCAGGAGA
>CACZSG010000205.1 GCA_902783665.1 uncultured Lachnospiraceae bacterium
ACAGATATTAAAACAGACAGATATTAAAAAAGATAGATATAAAAGGACATTTAAGTAGAGGAGTTTGGAAGATGGCAACAAGACAGGTTCGAATTTACGGAGACCCCATCCTTGAGAAAGTCTGCAGACCGGTGAAGGAGATGACCCCGAGGCTTCAGGAACTGATCCAGGATATGTTTGATACCATGTATGAACAGAACGGTGTCGGTCTGGCAGCGCCGCAGGTGGGCGTGCTCCGCCGCATCGTGGTGATCGATGTCGGAGAAGAACGGGGAGAAGAGGCTTATGTCCTGATCAACCCGGAAATCATTGAGACTTCGGGAGAACAGACCGGACAGGAGGGCTGCCTCAGCGTGCCGGGACAGGCCGGGAACGTTACCCGCCCGAACTATGTAAAAGTGAGAGCCCTGGACGAGAATATGGAGCCATACGAGCTGGAAGGAGAGGAACTGCTTGCGAGGGCTATCTGCCATGAATGCGACCATCTGGACGGCATCGTGTATGTCACTAAGGTAGAGGGCGAGCTGTTCGACGTGACAGAAGAAGAGGATGAGGACGCAGAGGACGGCTCCGGTTCTGAAGGCTGAGCAGTACTTTGCGGGTCCTGTAATCATGAAAAGATAAAGAGTTTTTAGGAGTGATGGATTTGAAGACAGTTGTTTTTATGGGCACACCGGATTTCGCGGTGGATACGCTGCAGGCGCTGAACGCCTCTGAAAAATATGAAGTGACCGGTGTCTTTACCCAGCCTGACAGGCCGAAGGGAAGAGGCAATGCGGTTGCCATGTCCCCGGTCAAGGAGACGGCCATCGCCGCGCGCATACCGGTATATCAGCCCGAAAAGATCAGGGATGATGCCTCCTGGGAGGTGCTTCAGAAGCTGGCACCGGACTTCATTGTGGTGGTCGCTTTCGGACAGCTGATCCCGAAAAGGATCCTGGATCTCCCCCGTTACTGCTGTGTCAACGTACATGCCTCGCTTTTACCTAAGTACAGAGGAGCCGCCCCCATCCAGTGGGCGATCCTGGACGGCGAGACAGAGACCGGGGTAACGACGATGCGCATGGACCCAGGCCTGGATACCGGTGACATGATCAGAAAGGTGACGGTTCCCATCGGCCCTGAAGAGACCGGAGGAAGCCTGTTCGACACCCTGAAGGAAAAAGGGGCCGGACTGCTTCTTGAAACGCTGGATGCCATCGTGGACGGCACGGCTTCCTACGAGAAACAGCCTGAGGAAAGCCCGACCCGTTACGCTTCCATGCTTGACCGTAAGATGGGAAAGATCGACTGGACCTGGCCTGCGGAGAAGATAGAGCGCTATGTCCGCGGACTGTCGCCCTGGCCCAGTGCCTATACCTTCAGAAACGGAAAAACATTGAAAATCTGGGCCTCCGAGGTGGTTTCAAAGGAGCAGATGGATGGAAAAACGATCCTGGAGGGCGCTCCCGGAACCATTGTCTATACGGACAGGAACTGCCTCTGGATCGCAGCGGGCGATGGTCTGCTTTCCATCCGTGAACTGCAGCCGGAAGGCAAAAAGAGGATGGAGACAGACGCCTATCTGAGAGGATACCCGGCCGCTGCGGGTGAAATGCTCGGCTGACCATTCAGATTCACAGAAATTGATTTACGATAGTTTCACATAAGATTTCAGAAATACGAAAAGGGGCTGACCATATGTTTCTGCTGACTTCTTATTCCAACGGTTTTTACGGATACGGCGGACGAGGTTACTACGGGTTCGACTGGACCTATCTGCTGGTGCTTATCGGCCTTGGGATCACGCTGATCGCGTCGGCCATGGTGAAATCCACCTACGCCAGATATTCAAAGGAACGCAGCGCCATCGGACTTACGGGTGCGATGGCTGCGGAAAAGGTGCTGCATGCTTCCGGCATCTACGATGTGGGAATAGAGCGTATTTCCGGGAGCCTGACGGATCACTATGATCCGAGGACCAAAACGCTGCGCCTTTCCGATTCCACCTACGGCAGCAATTCCGTTGCCGCCATCTGTGTGGCGGCGCACGAGTGCGGGCATGCCATTCAGGACCAGGTCCACTACGGGCCGCTGGTGCTGCGCGGGACCCTTGTGCCGGCAGCCAATTTCGGGTCCCAGCTTGCCTGGCCTGTCTTTTTCGCGGGGCTGATCTTTTCCCTTCGTCCGCTGCTGACCATCGGCATCATTCTGTTTTCCCTGGCGGTCCTGTTTCAGCTTGTCACGCTGCCGGTGGAATTTGATGCTTCCGCCAGGGCGCTGAAGGTATTGAAAAGCACCCATATGCTGGGTGATTCGGAACTTCAGGCGGGCAGGAAGGTGCTTGGCGCGGCAGCCATGACATATGTGGCCAGCCTTGCATCTTCAGTGCTGCAGCTGGCGAGACTCATCATTCTGGCAAGAGGACGCGGAGGAAACAGACGTGACTAAACCGGTAAATTTACGGGAGATCGTTCTGGAGACCATCATGCAGATCACCGAGGAGGAGCAGTACTGCCACCTGGTCCTGCGTGATGTGCTTGAGAAATACCAGTATCTTGAGAAGAGGGACAGGGCGTTCATTACCCGAGTAACAGAAGGAACACTGGAACATATGATCCAGCTGGACTATATCATAGAACAGTTTTCAAATGTTCCTGTGTATAATATGAAACCGCTCATCCGGAACCTGCTGAGGATCTCCGTCTATCAGCTGAAATATATGGACAGCGTGCCGGACCAGGCGGTGTGCAATGAAGCGGTGAAGATCGCTTCCAGACGCGGTTTCTACAACCTGAAAGGGTTTGTGAACGGAGTGCTGAGGAATGTGGCCAGGCGCCTGTCCCAGATCCACTATCCGGATCCGGAGGAAGAGCCGCTGCGCTATCTTTCCGTCAAGTACTCCTTCCCGATCTGGATGATCGACAAATGGGTAGCCCAGTTCGGGTACGAGACCACGGAGACCATCTGCAAGGAGTCCCATATCGAACAGGGGACGACCGTGCGGTGCAATCTGCAGAAAGCTTCCAAAGAGGAGATCATCGCCTCGCTGGAAGACCAGAATATTATCGTGAAGCAGCACCCGTATCTGGACTACGCTCTGGTGATCTCCGGATACAACTATATGAAGATGATCAACGCCTTCCGCAACGGATGGATCACCGTGCAGGACGTCAGCTCCATGCTGGTGACAGAGGCGGCTGCCCCGAACTGGGGAGATTACTGCCTGGATGTCTGCGCGGCTCCCGGCGGGAAGAGCCTGCATCTGGCGGAGAAACTGCTGGGAAGCGGCTACGTGGAGGCCAGGGATATCTCGGAAAAGAAAGTCCGGATGATGCAGCAGAATATCGAGCGCCTCGGCGTCATCAACACACGCGCCATTGTCAGAGACGCGACGCGCTATGACCCTCAGTCCCATCAGCGCGCGGATATCGTGCTGGCCGATCTGCCCTGCTCGGGCCTTGGCGTGATCCGCAGAAAGCAGGATATCAAGTACAAAATGTCCGAACAGAAGCAG